>CAJXRL010000010.1 GCA_913059105.1 uncultured Flavobacteriales bacterium | reverse complement strand
ATCTACACAGAGTAGATCGTCGGCAGCGTCAGATGTGTATAAGAGACAGTTCTAAGCGAAGTAATTAAGTATTCGTGATAGCGGTCAATTTCCGATAGCTCTTCTTTTTCAAAATAGCTCGTTCCGTTCTCAATAGCCTTTAAATAAAGAGAATTGTTACGGACGTTCCATTGACGTGAAACTCCGTCGAACGAATGTGCCGAAGGGCCAACACCTAAATATTTTTTACTTTGCCAATACGAAGTGTTGTGCTTAGAATAGGATTTGTTTTTGCAATAATTAGAAAGTTCATATTGTTCAAAGCCATGTTGTTCAATAGCTTCTTGAAGCATTAAATATTGAGCGTAATTTTTTTCGTCATCTATAGTTGAAATTTTGCCTTTTGCTACTTGGTGCGCTAAAGCTGTTTTTTCTTCTATTGTCAACGAATAGGCTGAAAGATGGTTAATTCCCAAGGCAAAAAAGGTGTCTAGGTTTTTCTGCCACATTTCGTTGGTGGTAGTTTGGCTTCCAAATATTAAATCAATAGAAATATTTTCGAAACCAAGTTTTTGGGCATTATCAATACTCTGCAAAGCTTCACTTGAATTATGGGCTCTGTTCATAAACCGCAAATCTTCTTCAAAAAAAGATTGCACTCCAATACTTAGTCGGTTGATGGGAGTCTTTTTTAACTCTTGTAACTTCTCTAAAGTTAAATCATCAGGATTGGCCTCCAACGTAATTTCTGCTTTCTCAGAAACGTCGAAACGAGCATGAATTTTATCGAAAAGTGATTGGAGTTCGGCTTGATTCAATAAACTAGGTGTACCTCCTCCTAAATAGACAGTTTCAACTAATTCCTCGCCTATGTAATTTGCTCTAAGCTCAAGCTCTTTTTCAATTGCCCCGAGTACTTTTTGTTTGTTGGTTAGCTTGGTAGAAAAATGAAAGTCGCAGTAGCTGCAAGCTTGCTTACAAAAAGGAATATGAATGTATATTCCTGCCATTTTGCATGTTTTTGTTTAGTACTATTCTAAAAGTAGTTCCTTGTCCAAGCTCTGAGCTTTTAACAAAAACTTTTCCTGAGTGGTAATTCTCAATAATTCTTTTGGTCAACGATAAGCCCAGTCCCCAGCCCCTTTGTTTGGTGGTAAAACCTGGCTCAAATACCGTTTTTCTTTTCCCCTTAGGAATTCCTTTTCCGTTGTCTGATATGTCAATATAAACGAACTGAGATTGATCAATAATATCAATGTCAATGTTCCCATCCCCCCCAATGGCATCTACACCGTTTTTTATGATGTTTTCCAACACCCATTCAAGCAATGGGATATTCATGCTTGCTAGAACTTCACCGCTTGCTCCCGTTTGAGAGAATTTTACATTTTTAGAAAGCCTGGTTTTCAAGTAAGAAATAGTTTTCCCAATCACAAAGTTAACGTCATGCTGCTCCAAGTTTGGTTTAGCCCCAATTTTTGAGAATCTTTCAGTTACTGTTTCTAATCTCCCAATATCTTGACTTAGTTCTCTTATTGTTTCCTCATCAACTCCTTTAGCTCGTAATACTTCAACCCACGCCAATAAAGAAGAAAGTGGGGTACCTAATTGATGGGCAGTTTCTTTTGCCATTCCTACCCAAACTTGGTTTTGCTCTGATTTTCGTGCAGTACTAAAAAGGTAATAGGCAAATATTAAAAACAACCCAATAACACTTAGCTGAATAAAAGGGTAATATTTTAATTTTATAAGAAGGGGACTGTCATCGTAGTAAATGTAATTCACTTGGTTCTCTCCTAAATCAATTTCGAGAGGTTCATTAACCTCTTTCATTTCCACGATTTTTTGGTTCACAAATGAGGAGTAACCCATACTTGTTGAATCTAAGTTTCCAAAATCTAAGACACTATCTCTATCTGTGGCATAGATAACTGGAGCAGATGCGGAGTTTGAAGTAATATCTTTGTTAAAAGATTCAATTTGATCTTGTAAAACTTCTCGTAATTCAGCGAAAACGCTAGATTCTCCGTAGAACATGTAGTTGAAAGCATTTTCGGTATAATTGATTTTAAAGAAGTTGCCTTTTAGCTTCATGTCTTGAAGCAGCCCTCTCATTTTAAGAGAGTCTACTTCGATTTCTTCAGGAATGTTTGAACTCCTAGTTATTTTCTGTTCATTATTTGTAAGAATAATAGGAATGGTTTTATTGCTTGTAATAATTTCAAGCGCTAAAGTCAAGTCGGCTTCTAAATCTGGCTTCCCTGCTTCTTCGGTAGCCATTGCCCAAATTTTAACCCTTTTGGTTTCTTCTTCTTTAATTGTAAAAAAGAGGTCTTGAGTATAGTTAACTAGTTCTGCCTTTCGTTGAATGGCTTCTGCCCATGATTTTGCTTTGCTTTGCTCTTCTTGAGCAATTTTACCTACCAATACATTGGTGTACCATAATGACACAAAAACGATACTGGCTGCAAATGCTGCCAGTATTAGTTTCCAACGCTGCTTTTTTGAATAAATGTTCAAAATCTTCCCTTGTTTCCTTTAAGACGAATATGATGAGTTGATAGTTGCTATAATGCCGTTAATTTTCAATGGGTGAAACGAATTCTTCTTCGTTGGGCGTTGCAATTTTATCCAAAAATTTCCCAAATTTCGACTTCTTTGCCGGCTCATTTTCACTCTTGCCCTTAGTTGTTTTATTTTGAGCGCCTTTGCTCAGTTGTTTTTTCTTGATAAAAGAGGAATCAACCTCTATTTGAAAAGGACTTAGTTTACGCTCTTCAACTTGTAAAGGTTTCACAGTTGCGTCGTTCTTATAAATACCGAACTCTTCTTTCAGCAAAGATTTAACTGTAGTTTTTTCTTTACTGAGTTTTAATTTTATGTTGTCTTTTAGGCCTTTAGAGTCATAGGAAATATTGATATTATCAACATTTCCGGTCATTTTTAAGTACAACTTAGATTTATTCTGCAATCCATCGGCTTCAACATAACCAAACTCATTCACATTAGGCTTTTTTGCTTTACTCCCAAGTACTTCGCTTAAAAGTAGAGTAATATGATAGTCAATATCGTTGTTGAAAGTGTGTGTTCCAGCTATACTTAAATTCATTGCAGATGAAAGAATTTCAAATTTTGGAATTATAATTACGCCCTCTTTTACCAATATAGAATTTTGTAATCGTTTGAATTTAATCTCCTTCAGTTCTTCCAATTCTACGAATTTTGACAGCGCCTCAAGAGGTTTGTACTTATTTAATTCTCCTTCGTCAATGCTAAAATCTACCTCGCAACGAATAGTGTTCGGGTCAATTTCAAATTTCTTACTCATCCAGGAAGTATAATTTAAATCGATGTTTGCAATTCCTTCCAGATGGTCGGCTTTAATGCTCTCCTGACCAAAATTGTTGAAACTTTCGAACACTTTTTTGATGTCAACCTCTTCAAATTGAGCCTTGGTGATGAGAACAAATTTGTTGTCTTTTTCACGAATAAATAAATCGCCACTTACCTTTCCTTCTTGCGATGAAAATGATATGCCACGAGCGTCTATCCGCTCGTTTTTTACAATGAGGTCTCCTTTTAAATTTATAAGATTGAATTTGTTGAATTTAAGTTCCTTTGCGAGAAGAGAGATGTAAACAGTAATACGAGGAGATATGTCTAATGCATAATTTTCGGTGTGATTCCCTTTTTTTTCTGAAGGGTTAGCGGCAAGTAATTCTCCAAGATGAATATATTTTGAGTTAACGGTTGCATCTACAAAGAGAGGCTCGTTTTTGTCCAAAAGGAAAGCAATAAGGTTATTGAATTTCCCTTTTGCTGAAAGTTGTGTTTCATCAATACTCCCACTCAATTCGGAAATGTCTAAACTGTTGTTATTAAACCCTAACTTGCCTGTTAATGAGCTAATTTTTTGTGGTCTACTTTTGAAGCCAAACTCAAGACTCTCCAATGTTAGTTCACCTTCAATTTTCGACCGTTTCCAATCTTTAAGACTGTACTCTCCAACTTCAGTTAGTTCTCCTTTTACATTGAGAAAAGCTGAAATTTTGCCGCTAGAGTTAGTTATTTCTTCAACTTTTAAAAGCTCCAATGTTTCTCGTAAGTCGAGCTTTATTTTTCCTACATATTCGTAAATAGGTTTTTTAAAATTAGTAATGCTGAGTTTGCCATTTATGTTTCCTTCAGAAGTTGCAGTTTCAAAGTTAGTTAAAGCTAATTTTATGGTACTAAGACTTCGCTCAGCTCCATTAGTAATACTGCCGTTGAGAGCTGTTTTTTTAAATTGAATGTCACTTTCTTTATCGTTGAAGTTTCCATTGTCAATCGAAAAATTGAATTCATAAAACGGGGCGGTAATTGAAGAAACAGCTCCGTTAATACTTCCTGCCAATCTAGCATTTCCGTCTATTTCGAAACGATCCAATTTGCCTCGAATGTTAGCGGGTAGAAGTGCAATAGCTTTTTCTAAATCAGCATTTTCACTGTTTATTCGCAAATCCATTCTGCTTTTATCGCCATAGTTTAAAGAACCATTTAAATTAATATTCATGCCGTTAACACCAATGTTCGACGAGGCAAAATTTAGCTGTTCCGAAGTCTGGTCTACGTTGCCTTTCACCCTTAAAAATAGCGCTCGGTCTTTAAGTATGTCTATCTCCCCAACCTGAACGCTAGACTGTTTCAAAGTCGTTGTTAAATCTAAATCAAAAATTTCCTCTTTGAAATTTCCATTGAACTGAGCCTCTTCAATTAAGAAATGAATTCCTATACGTTTAGAGTAGTCCACATAGGTATATTCGATATTTGTGAGCGAAACATCGTTCAGCTCTGTGGCTACAGTATTACTTGAAGAGTCGCTTTGATTCCAAAAAATATAATTTGATTTGCCGGAGTTGTCAACTAGCATTTGACATTTACCATCTTTTGCAGCAAGCCCAATAAGATTGTATTGTTTGTTATACAAGTCCAGTAAGTTAAACTTGGCGCTTAGCTTTTTTGCTGAAAAGAGAGTGTCGTTTTTAGCATGTACAGCATAGATAACAACATCCGAAAAAACAACAGAAGCTTTAGGAAAATCTTGGAAAACACTAAAGTCTACGTGAGAAACCTTGATTTCTGTTTTAAGAGTCTTATTGAGATTTTTAACTACTAAAGTTTTGATTTCTTCCCCATAAAATAATGCAGCACCAGTAATTCCAGCAGTTGCTAAAACAAGTAAAAGGAGAAAAACAAAAACTACTTTTTTCAGGATGTTCATGCTTACTTCAACGCTGTTTTATTCAGTATCTTGTGAAATAAGACCACAAACTCGATGCAAAAGCCCAACTTCTTTCTCGCTTAAGTGTCTGAATCTTCCTCTTGGAATGTCTTTTTTAGTCAATCCTGCAAACTGAACACGATCAAGCTTGGTTACTTTGTAATTCAAATGCTCCATCATTCTTCGAATAATTCTGTTTCTTCCAGAGTGCAATTCAATAGAAATGGTCGATTTAGAAGTGTCTGCCAAATAAAAGGCTTTGTCTGCACCCGCTGGGCCGTCTTCCAATTGAATGCCCTCTACTAAGGCAATTAAATCTTTTTGAGTGATATTCTTATCAACCGTTACATGATAAATTTTCTTCACTTTTCCACTAGGGTGAGTTAACCTTTTGGTCATTTCTCCATCGTTTGTAAAAAGCAATAATCCTGAAGTTGCTCTATCTAGTCTTCCAACAGGGTAAATTCTTTCTTTGCAAGCTTTGCCAACCAACTCCATTACAGTTTGACGTTCCTCAGGGTCGTCCATTGTTGTAATGTAATTTTTTGGCTTATTGAGTAAAACATATTGCTTTTTCTGGCTTTGCAGTAGCATTCCTCCATAGTGAACAACATCGGTTGGATTAACTTTAGTACCTAGTTCAGTAACTACCTTGTTGTTAATGCTAACAACGCCTGTTTCAATGAGCTTGTCAGCTTCCCTTCTAGAGCAAATTCCTGCATTTGCCAAAAAACGATTCAAACGAATTTTATCATCAACAGATTTTTCTGTTAGTTTTTTAGGTTTTTTCTTATAAACAAACTTCTTGTTCCCAAAATCTTTCCCTGCGCTTTTATCATACTCTCCGGTTGAGGGTTTTTTGGAAAATGGCTTAGCGCTTTCCGAAGAATCTCTTCTTTTCGGCTCATTTCTAATAGCACCTCTTTTCGATTTTGGTCGTTCACTTCTCATGTTGTCGCAATTAACCGACAAAGTTAGACAATCTAAAAGTCGTTAGTGCTAATTATGGTGCAGTTTTAAGGTATCAAAGGTTCATAACTGGAGAAAAAAGACCATTAGTTAACTAGTTACTTTACCATTCATCAGCAATCAAAAATGATTCTAATAAAACTTTTTTACTTTTAACTGTAACTAATCAATGAAACTGTGCGTTTCACTTTTGAAAACGAGACATAATTGCTTACCGCGGATCAAGATAATGACTGTAAAAGAATACAATACAACTGTTGAGCTATACTCAGACAATGTATTTCGATTTATATTGAAAAACATTCGCGATGAGGAGAAGGCGAAAGATATTGTGCAAGATTCTTTTTTGAAACTGTGGCAGAAAGTAGAAGAAGTGGAAGCCGATAAATCAAAATCTTATCTTTTTACAACCGCATATAGAACGATGATTGATTTGATTCGAAGAGATAAAAAACAAGGGAATTGGGACGAGGTAAGTGAGCAAAGTTATTCTCACCAAGAGCAATACAATGGATTGAATGAAGTTTTGCAGGCAGCGCTTGCGAAACTTTCAGAGATACAACGATCTGTAGTAATGCTGAGGGATTATGAAGGTTACGACTACAATGAAATAGGAGAGATTACAGGTTTGAGTTTATCGCAAGTGAAAGTTTACATTTTTAGAGCTAGAAAAGTTTTAAAAGATTTTTTAGTAAGTGTGGAGGCTGTTTTATAATGGAGAAGATAAATAAACATAATTATGAAGCTTGGTTTTTAGATTACTCTGAAGGGAATTTATCTGAAAATGAAATTATTGAATTAAATAGGTTCTTAAGTCTAAACCCTGAATTGAAAGTCGAATTAGAAAATTTTGAAGAAATTAGTTTGGTAGACGAACCTATTCGCAATGATAGTTTGAAGGCGTCTTTAATTCGGGAAGAAACTACTGGTTTAACTAGAGCTGAGTATTTGATGATTGCAGAAGTGGAAGGCAACATTTCAAAAGAAGAAAAGGAGAAGTTGGCAGCATTAGTGTCAAGGAATTCAGGCTTAGTTGAAGATTTGGCTATGTTTCGTAAAACAAAACTATCTAAAAATGAAACAGTTACATTTACTGGCAAGTCTGATTTAATTCAGAAAGAAAGAATAGTTATTGCCTGGTGGACCTATGCGTCAACTGCTGCTGCTGCTGCAATTATAGCATTCGTTTTTTGGAATTCAACTATTTCAAATGAGGAATACTCTCCTAGAGGGTTTGCTTGGAAACCAGACCAAGAAATGGTGGAAGAGAATCTTTCTAATGGTTTCGTAACTGCTGCAAAAGTGGAATTAATGGAAATAGTTAAAAAACGATCTCTTCCAAATAAAAACACTCCGTTTGCACAACAAAACGGTCAAAAGACTCAAATTTTGATCAAAAATCGTCAAAAACGAGAAGAGCCTACGATAGTAAAACCGGTGGAGCAGGAAAGTTTAGCAGAACAACAAAAAGTTACTCCTTCTCAAAAAGACAATACTGACACCACGGCAGCAGTCGTATTTGATAGCGATGAGATTAAGGAAGCTATTGCAGCAGTTACACCTATTCAGGCAGAGCAAGAATTTGTGTCTATTCAAAAATTCGCAAAAGATAAAATTAAAAAAGACTTGTTAAAAGGAAAAACTTTTTCTGAAACAGTTGCAGAAGAGATTGCTGATATTTCAAATGATAAAATAACTTTTGAAGTAGATGAAGAAAAGGGTAACTTGTTCGAAAGCTTCGCCTTAAACTTCGGGAAATTAAGCATATCAAGAAATAGATAAAATAAATTGTAACTTTTTGTGAACGCTGTGCGTCACACTTTCAAATAACACATTGAACACTAAAATCGATATACAAAGCATGCAATCGGTGTTCGACTTAAAACTAGAAAAAATGAAAAATTCAATATTAAAATCAAGTTTACTTTTTGCTTTGCTGATGAGTTTCAGTTTTGCAATAAATGCTCAAGAAACAAAAAAAGATTCTACTGAAAAAAAGAGCGACGATTGGAAAATTTCAATTGGAAAGACAAAGATTATTATCCAAAAAGATGGAGACTCTGATACCTTAGATTTATCTGAAGTTGGAGAGAAAAAAGGGAAAAAGAATAAGCAAAGATCAAATCACTTTGCAGGAGTTGATCTTGGTGTAAACGGATTATTAACACCAAATCAAAGTATAGATTTACAAAAAGACGCTCAGTTTTTGGAGTTGAATTACCGGAAGTCCATAGAAGTTTCTATTAATTTTTGGGAAAAATATATACCTATTGCACATGAGAAATTTGGACTTACTACAGGAGCTGGGTTAAAATACAATAGTTATGATTTAGTGCAGGATATAGTAATAGTTAATCAGAATAACTTAACGTCTGGCTTTGGAGATTCAACACGAGAAATTAGCAAAAACAGATTTAAGACGAACAGCTTGTATGTTCCTTTAATGTTAGAAACAAATATAGGTAGAGACGCAGACCATTCTTTTCACCTTGCGGTTGGCGGAACTGTTGGCTATACATACGGAACTAGAACAAAGCAAAAATATAAGCAAGACGGAGACGAGTTTAAAAAGAAAGATCGGAATGATTTCAACGTGAATGCATTTCAGTTTGCAGCAATAGCAAGAGTTGGATACGGAGACTTCACCTTATATGCAACTTACAATTTGACCCCACTTTTTGATAAAAATAAAGGACCTGAAGTATATCCTTTTACAGTAGGGCTTTCTTTAGTATCCTTTTAGACAAATTTTTATCGTTGACAAATTACTTAAAACAAGGCCGTGCAGACATGTGCGGTCTTTTTTTTGCTAAAAAACTGTTGCTATCTTGCAATTTTATAAATTGCCACTCAAGGAAGTAATCATTTTAAATAAAGTAGATATGTCGGGTCACAGTAAATGGTCAACAATAAAAAGGAAGAAAGGGGCGCTTGATGCTAAGAGAGGGAAGATTTTTACTCGAATTCTGAAAGACATTAGTATCGCAATAAAAGAGGGAGGAGCCTCTGATCCCGATTCAAATCCACGGTTACGATTGGCTATAGCCAACGCAAAAGGGGCCAATATGCCCAAAGACAATATTTCGCGAGCTATTAAAAAGGCTGAAGATAAAGGTGGGGAGAGTTATCAAGAAACGACCTATGAAGGTTATGGCCCCGGTGGCATTGCTTTGTTTGTAGAAGCATCAACAAATAATTTAAAAAGAACGGTTGCCAATGTAAGAGCAATCTTTTCCAAATATGAAGGAAGTTTGGGAACCAACGGGTCTTTAGAATTCATTTTCGATAGGAAAGGGGTCTTTGTACTGAACGAAGAAACCCTAGCTACAAAAGAGCATGATGAATTGGAAATGGAGCTTATTGACGGAGGTGCAGAAGAAATTGAAAAAGAAGAAGATGCTTGGAGCATTTATACCTCTTTCGAGGATTTTGGGAACATGCAGAAGAAATTAGAAGAAATGGAGATTGAACCTGAAAGCCAAGAATTACAGCGTATTGCAAAGAGGACGCAAGAAGTTGATTTAGAGATTGGGAAAAAGGTGTTGCTCATCATCGAAAAATTTGAAGACGACGATGACGTTAACAACATTTGGCACAACTTGGAGATGACAGAGGAGTTAGAAGAGCTAATGTAAAAAACGCCCAATTTAATATTGGACGTTTTTATGTTTAGTCAATTCTATATATTTCTGCAATTCTATTTACAATCTCATCGAAATCAACATTTAAGTCAATTAACTTTCCGGAATTTATATCAAATACCCAACCATGAACGGTAATGCCTCTTGTTCTATAGGCATGCTGTACTTCTGCTGTTTTTAGAACGTTTATACATTGTTCTTGAACATTTAGCTCTACTAACCTTTTGTACTTCTCCTCTTCATTTTCAATTTTTGAAAGCTCGTCTTTGTGCAGGCGATAAACGTCTCTGATGTTTCTAAGCCAAGGGTTTAAGATTCCTAAATCGACAGAATCCATAGCCGCTTTAACTCCACCGCAGTAATAGTGTCCACAAACAACAATATGCTTCACATTTAAATGAACTACAGCATAATTAATAACCGACATAGAGCTTAAATCAAGATTTGAAACCATGTTAGCAATGTTTCGGTGCACAAATGCTTCTCCTGGCTTAGCGCCCATAAGCTCTTCAGCCGTTACCCGACTGTCGGAACAACCAATGTATAAAATCTCGGGGCTTTGACCTTTAGATAGATCTTCAAAATAGTTTTTGTCAAGGGTTAATTTATCATTTACCCAATCTCTGTTATTTTCAAATATTTTTTCTGTCGTCATGGTTTTATGTGTTAAAACTTTAGTTTAAACTGTAGGATGTTAAATATACTTTTTCTTCTTCTATTTCTCAATTTTTAATTCACTTCCTAATCTCTATTTTTACGTTTCTATATACTGAGATTATGCAAGACAAAATAAAAGAGTTAGACAATAAAATTGAAGCGGCAAAGTTAGGCGGCGGAGAAAAGAGAATTGAAGCGCAACATGCTAAAAACAAGCTAACCGCTAGAGAGCGGGTGCATTTTTTGATGGACGAAGGAACCTTCGAAGAAATTGGAATGTTAGTAACTCATAGAAGCACAAATTTTGGTTTAGAACACAACAAACCTTTAGGCGATGGAGTAGTAACAGGGTACGGTAATATTAATGGCAGGTTAACTTATGTTTTTGCACAAGACTTCACCGTTATGGGAGGGTCTCTGGCAGAAGCACATGCAAGTAAAATTGTGAAAATAATGGATATGGCAATGAAGAATGGCGCTCCTTTATTGGGGTTAAATGACTCCGGAGGTGCTCGAATTCAAGAAGGAGTTGTCTCTTTAGGAGGTTATGCAGATATTTTTTACAGAAACACCCTAGCAAGCGGTGTAATTCCTCAACTTTCAGCGATTATGGGACCATGTGCAGGAGGGGCGGTTTATTCACCGGCACTTACAGATTTCATAAGCATGGTAGAAAATACTTCTTACATGTTTGTTACAGGACCAAATGTGGTAAAAACTGTAACGCATGAAGAAGTAACATCTGAAGAATTAGGAGGAGCTTCAACACATTCAACAAAATCTGGTGTGACTCATTTTACATATTCTAATGAAATTGAATGCATCAATGGATTGAAGAAACTTTTGAGCTACATTCCTCAAAATTGCGAAGAAGATGCTCCAAATTTACCTTATACGGCAGGAGACGAAAAGAGAGAAAAGTTAAATACTATTATTCCACAGAACCCAAATCAACCTTATGATATTCGAGAAGTAATTGCAGGAACGGTTGATGGAGACTCTTTTCACGAAGTGCATAAAGATTACGCAGAAAACATTGTAGTGGGATTTGCTCGTTTGGCAGGAAGATCTATTGGAATAGTAGCTAACCAACCGGCATTTTTAGCTGGGGTTTTAGACAATAATTCATCTAAAAAAGGCGCTCGTTTTGTGCGGTTTTGTGATGCCTTTAACATTCCACTATTGGTGTTTGAAGATGTACCGGGGTTTTTACCAGGTACTGACCAAGAATGGAATGCAATTATCACCAACGGGGCGAAACTTCTATATGCGTTTAGCGAAGCTACAGTGCCAAGAATTACTGTAATTACAAGAAAAGCTTACGGTGGAGCTTACGACGTAATGAACTCAAAACACATTGGAGCGGATATGAACTTTGCATGGCCAAGTTCAGAAATTGCAGTAATGGGAGCGAAAGGAGCGGCAGAAATTATTTTCAAGAAAGAAATTAAAGAAGCAGCTGACTCAGTAGCAAAATGGAAAGAAAAAGAAGCCGAATATGCTGATATGTTTGCCAATCCATATAATGCCGCTGCAAGAGGTTATATTGATGAGGTAATTCGTCCAGATCAAACAAGAGAAAAGCTAATCAAAGCATTTAAAATGTTAGAGAATAAAGTGGACGTTTTGCCTAAGAAAAAGCACGGAAATATTCCGATGTAATAGCATTCTATAATCTACGAACATCAACGTAGTTGGTTTTCCAAAAAAACATTTTATTTTAGGCCTATGAAAAAGTTACTTTTTATAGGCCTTTTTTTTGGGGTTATTTTCAATAGTTCAGCTCAAGAGAACTATAAATACCTAGAAAAACTAATACGAACAAATCCTGATTCAGGAATTCAATTAATTGATGGGTTGCAGCTGAAAGTTAATAATCCGGATAGTAGTATCCGATATGAATTACTTAAGGCAAAAGCATTACTATACTCTAATCAAAATGAAATAGCAGAGCGTTTAGTGGATAGCATAATTTCTGTTGCAGAGAATGATACCCTTAGAATGAATGGAAATTATTTTAAAGGTATTTTTTTCTTTTATGCCGGAAAATTTGATGAGGGGTTAGCGTTTTACAAATCTGTTTTGAGTGAGGCATTTAGGCTAAAAGATACAGCCATGATTGGGAAAGTGTCGGCAAATTTAAGCGCAAACTTCATTCGACAAAACCAGTATGATAGCGCATTAACTTACCTAGATTATTCACTAGCAATTGATATTAAAAACCAAGACTCAATCTACATTGCGTCCGATTATAATTTTTTCGGAATTTGCTATAATAAATTGAAACTCTACAATAAGGCAAAAACAGAATTGTTCAAGGCTTTAAAATACAATCCTGACCCAATAACTAAGGCAAATACATATTATAATATTGCAAATAGCTGTCTGAAAATGCTTCAGTTGGATTCCGCTATTTTTTATTCCAAGAAATCTGAAAAGAACTTTTTAGAATATAACAATGAATACGGTCTATTGCGATTGTATTCTTTATTTGGGTCCGCTTGGCAGGGATTAGAAAATCATGAAAAAGCAATAGATTATTTTAACAAAACGATTGAACTGGCTGACAAAAGGGACGATCAGAGAGCATTGTCGATGGCTTACAATAACTTATCTGCTTCGTTCTTCGCTAAAAATGAAGCTCAAAAGGCCATTAAATACGCAAAGCAGGCATTTGCTATAAATCAACAGAATGATAACGTCGAGTTTGCTATAAACGCAGCGGAAAACATTGCTCTAGCATATGCATTGTTAAAAGAAACAGATTCGGCTAGAGTATATCTAACTGTTTCAGATACAATGAGAGAGAGATTTCTTCAAAATAGTTATTACGATAAACTGTCTAACGTAGAAGGGCGATTGAAAACTGCAGAAAAAGAAAGAGCACTTGTAGAAGAGCAAATAAAATCTGAAAGTTTGGCAAAAGAAGCTGCTGAAGTTAAATTAGTTGCAGCAAATAAGACAAAATGGATTGTTCTTCTGATTTCGTTGGTGGTAGCAATTGTTTTGCTTTTTGGTATAATGCGACAAAGAAATAAACGAAAAGCACAAGCGGAGAAAGATGCTGCCATTATTGAAGAAAGAGATAGAGGAACACAAGCGGTTTTTGATGCTCAAGAAGAGGAGCGCAAACGGATCTCGAAAGATTTGCATGATGGAGTTGGTCAGCAATTAAGCGGACTTAAGATGGCATTTCAAAAACTAGGTAGAGAATTGTCGAATGATTTGCCTGAAAAGCAAGTTGAAGTTCAAAAATTGAGTGAAATATTATCGGAATCTGCAGATGAGGTGCGGTATATTTCACACCAAATGATGCCTAAAGCCTTAATGGAATTAGGGCTTGTAGAAGCGTTAGACGACATGTTGAACAAGTCATTAAGGTTGAACGAAATTCAATTTCAGTTTGAGCATTTTGGTATTGAAGGAAGATTGAATGAGCGAATAGAGATTAGCTTATATCGAGTTGCGCAAGAATTAGTGAATAACATTATTAAACATGCAAAGGCGAATAATATTACGATTCAGCTTTTCAAAAATGCAGGGAAGGTAATTTTAGTGGTGGAAGACAATGGGGTCGGAATTAAACCTTCTGCTTCAAATGGACATGGGTTGCTCAACATGAAAAGCCGAATTAATGCAGTAAATGGCGAGATGAATTTAGAACCTAGCCCCAACAGTGGAACAATGGCGACAATAAGAATTCCTATTTAAGGAGCTTTTGCATCGAAGGATCCATTTTATGGAACAAATCGACCCATTTATATTCATTTTTGGCAATTTTTCGCGCATTTGAACTCAATTTGTTCCAAAGCAGTTCGTCTTCTAAAAGGGTTACGCAATTTTCTGCAAACCCTTTCGCCTCGTCAGAAATTAAGATTTCCTCCCCATTTCGAATTTTTAGACCTTCCGCTCCTACTGAAGTGGTGACACAAGGTGTCCCTCGGTATAGTCCTTCCAAAACCTTCACTTTCATGCCGCTACCAAACCGCAAGGGAGCAATGTAAGCTCGAGTTTTTTGCAGGTAGGTATCCAAGTTTTCTACAAAACCAGTGAAGATGATTTGCGTTTGTTTTGCAGCAGCTTTTTTAATTCTTTCATCAGGATTTTTGCCTAAAACATAGAGTATGCAATCTGGATGTTTTTGTTGTATTCCAGGCCAACAATTATTTATGAACCAGCATATACCATCGATGTTAGGCTCCCAACTTAAGGTGCCAATGAAGGTGAGTGCTTTCTCTGTTTCAAGAAATTCTAAATCTGGTAAATCAAGTAAAGTGTCATTCCCTAAATGATATGTAACAGCATGATTTTGTGTATTCATCCCATTCCTTTGATACAATTCTATATCGGAAGGAGTGGAGTACACTAAATCCGATTTTTTAAAAATGATGTTTTCATACTTTTTAACCCGAGCAGCCTCTACCTTTAAAATGAGACTTTTAATTGGGTTATTCGTTAATTCACTCATTCGTTGCCAAAGCATGAATTCGGCATTATGTGTATGCAAAACAACTTTGCCTTTGAAGTCCTGAGGAATGTATTGAAACACTTCATAATGATCAACAACTATTAAATCAACTTTTTCTAACAAAAAGGAAACCTTGTTTTGAAAGCTACTAGAATAGTTTCTAAACACATTTAGGGAAGGGGAGAACAAGTAGCTCTTAATTAAATTTACAGGAGATCTTTTAACGTCTAACTTTTCTGATTCAAATTTGTCAATTGTAATTGCCTTTCGAAAGGCATCAACATAGCTTTCATCGTCATCTTTCAATAAACTAGCTACTGAAAGAGTATAATTTTTAGATAGAAATTGAACATAATTCCACGATTTTACAGTGCCTCCACTTTTTGGAGGATACGGGAGTTGCGTGGTTAAAAAAAGGATATGAGGGTTATTCAATCTTAAGTTCTTTCTGGCGAAGTTAAAAAAACGAATGGTCGCCGCACTTTTTAAATGAAACCAATTTGAAAAAATGCATAAAAAAAGATAGCTTTAACGATAATATTTACCTCTGCACAACAAACTAAGTTAAAGTACCTGTTTATGGCATACTCAATTCTTGTGGTCGACGATCATCAGTTGGTTTTAGATGGACTGGTTTCCATTGTAAATGAGCTTCCAAACTTCGAAATTGTGGCCTCCGCGCGAAATGGAAAAGAAGGCTTACAATTAGCAGAGACTTTTCACCCTGACATTGTTTTGATGGATATAGATATGCCAGTAATGAATGGATTGGAAGCAACGAGAAGAATTAAAAAGGATCGTAAAGAATGCAAAGTCATTATCTTAACCATGCACAATGAGGTTTCTTTAATTAGGAAAGTTATGGATATAGGAGCTGACGGGTATCTGCTCAAAAATTCTGATCGAGTAGAATTTCACAATGCACTTTGTAATGTGAGCAAAGGCAAAAGTTACTTTAGTGCTGAGGTAACACAGCTATTGCTGAATCCGGAGCAAAAGAGGCATTCTACTTTTGATGTAGATAAGGACTCTCTGCAACTTTCCAAGTTAACTGAGCGAGAAGTAGATGTTTTAAGACAAATCGCCGAAGGGTTCTCAAACAAAGAAATTGGAGACAAACTATTCATTTCTCACCGTACCGTTGATACACATAGAACTAACTTAATGAAAAAGTTAGAGGTCCATAATATAGCGGGGTTAATAAAGTTTGCTATTAAAAACGGTCTTGTAAATTAAGGTAATTAACGGATATCATTTAGGTTAATCACTCTATTTCTTTCTTCACAAAACACTTGTTTTTTTGTAAAAAATTAAGTGTTATGCTACAAAAAAACTTTTCAAACCCTCTTACTGCACGAGAGATAGAAATTCTAAAACTAATTGCGGACGGCTACTCAAACACCAAAATTGGGAAGTTCTTGGGAATTTCTCACCGCACAGTAGATACACATCGCACGAACATTCGCAACAAAATTGGAGTGAAAAATTTAGCAGGTATGATTCGATACGCACTCAAAGCTAATATTATCCACTAGGTTGTTTACCCTAGGTTAAATACGTGGATTACTCTATTTCTAAGCACCTCAGATCAGAATAGATTTGTCTCACAAATAAAAAATCATGAAAAAAGCATTACTTATTTCGCTTACAATAATGTGTTATTCGTTGAGTGCACAAGACATTAATAAAAACTTCGAGCGTTGGACCATTGCTGAAAAGGCAATCAATATTACAGGAATGGATTTGTCTCCCGATGGTAAAACTGTGGCAATGGTTTGCGGAAAAAACCAACCTGTACTACTTTATAACATGGCTGAAAGAACAATCATTAAGGAGATTGATGTTAGTTCAAAATGGATGGGGTATAATATTTATTATTCTCAGAAAGGAAGTTATCTGCTTTTACAAGAGAAGAAAACGGAAACCTCATTTAAAAAATCAAAACAAGCAGACTATAAAGTAATAGATGTTGCCCAAGGAAAGGTAATTCATTCTTTTAATAAAATCAACGATGTGAAGATTTCGTTTGATGAAAGTCAGATGGTCACGTTGGAAAACGGGACTGTTCATTTTAGAGATATTATGACGGGAAAAACAACTAAAAGTTTTCAACCAGAAGAAGCTTGTAATGCTTTAGCAATAAGCCCTGATGGGCAAGAAATAGCCGTAGTTATTAAACCAAGTAAGAAAGAAGTGATGATGGTTGGAAAGGTTGCTGCAAACAAGAAAGTAATTAAAGCAACAGCTAAAACAAAGCATATGATTGCCATTTATAGCACTGAAACTTTAATGATTGAGAAGGTAGTACAAGAGTTTTATGACAACATAAACCTACTTACCTATACGGATGATGGAGATCGATTGTTGAGTTTCAACATGGCTTCGAATTCATATATCAACGTTGCTCTTCCAAACCAAGGATATGAGCCAACAAGAGAAGGGTATTTAAGTAGAACATCTATGCAACCAGAATTTGGATACAGTGGTAACCAAAAATATTTTGCTGTGGCAACGGTGGAATTATTTCCATCATTAAATATTTATGAAGTAGAAACAGGCAGCATGTTAGATTTATATAACACGAAGATGAAAATATGGAAAAACGCTAAAAAAGGAATTTACGCGGGAACGAATACCAGTTTTGTTTTCTTACCGGGAGACAAATACATTCTCATGAGTTATGGTAACTCATTAATCAAATGGAAATTCAAAAAATCAAACCAATAGAAATCATGAAAATATTTTTAAAAATAGCAGGAATCGTATTAATAATGACAACGAGTTTTTCAGTTACAGCACAGAAAAAGCCATTTTATGATGAGCAGGAACAAGTAATAGAAGCAGCATACAAGCAACTTGATTATAGCATGAAAGAAGGGCTTCTTAAAGAATGGAAAGAGGAAAAAAGCCCTGAAGGAAGCTACACCATGAAGTTGACTATAAAGCATAAAGGGCAAGTAGTAACCATTAATCCATTGGAAAGAGAAGGAGGAGATATTCCGACACAAAACGCTCTTAAAAATTTCATGAAAGAGTACGCTTTCCCTTTTAAAATGCCAAAGGATAAGAGCTATCAATTTATTTACGAATTCAAATTTTAAATTAATTATTTCAGAACACTAACCTAAACCATATTATTATGAAAAAGCAAGTATTAACAGCATTATCATGCATCTTTTTGAGCTTCGGCTCATTTGCTCAAGAGGATATGAAAACAGAATGGACGAAAAAATTCGAACATAAAACCAACTGGGTAGGAACAGGTTTGGAAGGACCAGGGGAAGTGAGCTACATTGCTACCAATAAGGAAATTACTGTTTACAAAACATCAGATGGATCAATTGTATGGTCAAAACCATATAAAGAATTGGTTCCTGGTTTAAGAAAAGTAGATGCCTTTGCCCCTTTTTGGGAGTCTGACGCAATATTTTTGTTTGATAAAAAGGTCGGAAAAGATAAGCTGGCAGTTGTGGATCTGAATACAGGTAAAATTCTTTGGGAAAGTTCAATTTATCAAGGGTTGACTGATGAGAATATAACTTATATAGCTGAAAAGAAAGGATTCTTATTGTCTTTGGCAGAAAGTCTAACTTTTGTGGATGCAAGAACTGGGGAAGAAAAGTGGGAGTCAACTGCTTTTAAAGGAGCAATTGCTATTTCCGAATTTATTGATGGAGATTTAGTAATGTTAAATGTCGCCCCTCCTGGACTAAAGGGCCTTTTTAAAGGCTTTAAAAACCAGATTGTTCGCATGGATATGGCAAATGGCGATATCAAGTGGGAAGCAACGTATAGGGGAATTCCTGGAAAGAAACTGGTAACAAAAGAAAGAATTTATGATTTGAATATTGAAAAAGATAAGATATTCTTAACGATGAATGGCTTACAAGTATTCGATGTGAATACAGGAGCCACACTTTGGGCTGCAGCATATACTGATGGTTCAAAAAAAGGCAATTACGCTCTTTATGGTGCTATAGCAGATCCATTGAGAGTTGGTAGAGATGTCTACATTATTAATAAAACGAAAAAGAGCAAATTTGTTATCAATAAGTACGACTTAAACACTGGAAAGCTTTTGTGGGCTACGCCTGAATTCAAATCTGCAAAAGCTATCCCTAACTTATTTGTAATCGAAGACAAATTAATTGCTCAGATTGGTGGGGTTGTTGAATTTCAATCGATAACAAAAACTACTGTAGATGGAGTTATAACCTACACTTATACCGTAGGAACAGTTAATATTAAACCAAATGGTTTAATGGCTTTCGATACAAAAACTGGCACTCAAGCGTGGGATTCAGAAAGGTTTAAGAAAGGTATAACCAATGCATTTGTAGACAAACAAAATCTTATTGTTTCAAGCGGTAAATCATTATACTCTATTCGTTATTCTGACGGTAACGTTAATTACGAAGAAGATGTAAAGAATGGAGGAGTTGGACTCGCAGTTGAAATATTAAAGTACAAGGATAAGATTGTAGTTGTTGGACAAAAAGGAGTTTCCCTATTCAAGATTTCTGATGGGAAATTAGTGAAAACTAATAAATACAAAAAAGCAAAATCCGAAAAATTGGTGGACAATATATTACTCATGAGAACAGAGAAAAATGATTTTGCAGCATTTAATTTGGATGACTGCTCATATGTAATGTACAATGCTAAAAAGGACTCGAAGCAATTTTTAAGCGAAGACGGGAAGTTTGTTTGGGCATATGAGAAAAAACAAGTAACCAAATTGAAGACGCGCTAAGGTTAGTGCACTTGAATAAAGGGAGTGTAGCTTTTGGAGTTACCTCCCTTTTATTGGTTTATAAAAAAAGAAATTATGAAGTCATTTATAGTTAGTATAGTATTCTTATTGATAGGTATAGTTGGTTATTCTCAATCTCAAATGGCTAATTATTATAGTGAACAAGGAAAAGAATTATACGAAGAGAGTTCGTATGAAGATGCCATTGAGCAATTTGAAAAAGCCTTGGAAAAAGACCCTAACCATGCTGATGCATTGTATTATTTAGGTTATTCTCATTATAATTTAGAAAATTATTCAAAAGCAGTCGAATTCTTTAATAAATTAGAAAAAGCAGATCCAAAATACAAGGCATGGTATTTTTACTTACGTGGAAAATCGAATACCCAAATAGGAAAATTAGCGGAGGCAGGAAAAGATTATCAAATTTTCTTAAATCGGTTCGGTAAATCTCACTCATTAGAAATTTATCATCACAAAGCTGCCTATTTAAAATATTATGCCGAAAAATCGATAGAAGTCAGGAACCGGAAAAACACGATGGCGGAACCAATAAATTTAGGTTCACGTGTTAATTCAATTTCGGACGATATGATGCCGCAAATTGACCCAACAGGGACCAAACTTTACTTTACAAGCGAACGTAAAGGTGGGCTTGACAATCTTGACGAGGACGAATTAAATGATTGGGGATCAGATTTGTATTTTGTGGAAAAAGTTAATGGCCAATGGGGAGAAGCCAAGCTGTTGCCAGAACCAATTAATTCTTATGACAGTGACGGAACATCTACTTTCTCGCCAGACGGACAGATTATGATTTATGTAAAATGTGGCAATGATGGCGTGGGAAGTTGTGATCTCTATATGTGCGAATTAGAGGGAAACACCTGGAGTAAGCCAACGAACATGGGAAATGTAGTGAATAGTGATGATTGGGATTCTCAACCGAGCCTTTCTGCCGATGGACAAACACTAGCTTTTGTGTCGGGCAAAGCTGGCTCTTATGATGATGGTATGGATATTTACATAAGTAGAAAAAATAAATTTGGGCAATGGGGGATACCACAAAATGCGGGATCTAACATTAATACTCCATTTGCAGAAAAAAGCCCTTATTTGGCAACTGATGGGAAAACAATGTATTTTTCTTCAGAAGGTCACCCAGGGTTTGGAGACATGGATTTGTTTGTAAGTGTATTTGAGGATGGTAAATGGTCCGAGCCTAAAAATCTTGGAGCACCTTTAAACTCGGCAGGAGAGGATACATATTTCACCATTTCGGCAAGTGGAGAAGGAGCCTATTTTGCATCCGACAGAAGCGGAGAAGGGAAAATGGATTTATACTCTGTCGACTTGCCCGATGAATTAAAACCGACACCATCTGTAATTGTAAGTGGTTTAGTAAAAAATGCTAAAGACAAAAGTTTAATAGGAGCATGGATTTTAGTAGAGGATATAAATACTGGGGAGTTAATTGCAACTGCAAAAAGTAATTCTGAAACAGGAGAGTATTTGATTGTTCTGCCTTCGGGCAGAAACTACAGTGTTTCGGCTAATAAGGAAGGGTTTTTCTTTTATTCGAATAAGTTTGAGGTTCCTGAAAAAACAAAATATACCGAGATTAAAAAAGACATTAAATTAGAACCAATTGAAAAAGGAGCTAGAGTGATCTTGAACAATATATTTTTTGAAACTGGAAGCGCAACACTGTCTCAAGAAAGTTACATAGAGTTAAGTAAAGCTGTAGACTTGTTAAAAACCAACCCTAAGATGGTGGTTGAAATTGGTGGGCATACCGATAACGTTGGGTCAGAGGACACAAATATGAAACTATCGCACGATAGAGCCAAGTCGGTAAGAAATTATTTGGTAAAAGCAGGTATTGTTTCGGAGAGACTGCAAGCTAAAGGTTATGGTGAAACTGAACCTGTTGCTGATAACGAAACTGAAGATGGCAGAAAGACAAATCGAAGAACTGAATTCGTGATTTTGGAGAATTAAAAGAGTTAAAAAGATACATTTGCTAAAAGAGCAGAAAAGAAGTGTCTAATATTTTTAAATATAATTCAACAAGAATTCCAGAACTTGATGGTATAAGGGGCATAGCATTGTTAATGGTTCTTATTTATCATCTAATTAACAATCAATTACTACTTACACCCAATCCATCTCTTTTTGTAATAGCTATTCGGAAGGCAACTTTTTTTACTTGGAGTGCTTTAGACTTGTTTTTTGTACTATCGGGCTATCTAATAGCTAAAATTCTAATTGAAAACCGAGGATCAAAACGATTTTTTTATGTTTTTTATTTCCGCCGAGTAATAAGGATCATGCCGTTGTTTTATATACTCTTGGTTTGTTATGTTTTATTAAAACAAACAGGAATAAACGACCCAGAGGGTTTTCTTTTCGCCAACGAATTACCCCTTTGGTCCTACTTTATTTATATTCAAAATTACATGATGGCTTTTTCAGGCACATATGGAGCAAGGATATTAACTCCAACTTGGTCATTGGGTATTGATGAGCAATTTTATTTATTATTGCCCTTTATTATTTACTTTTTCAAGAAAAAGTGGATTCCCTATTTAGTAATACCATTAATTATAGCAGCACCAATATTTAGGGCATCAACAGATTTGTTTTATATGAAAATCTTGCCCTTCCAAATGCGTATGGATGGTTTATTTGTTGGTGTTTTATTGGCCTATCTGGTTTGCGAAAAGGACCTAATAATCCGAATTAAAGGGAAATCAAAAGTTGTTTTCACAATCATTTTTTTATTACTTGGTCTTATATTCTTGCTGACATTTTTTCATAAAATCGGACCTTTTGATCATAGTTTATTTAATATAGTATTTGCTCTTCTCATTCTTTCAGCAATAAGCTATAGAAGTGGGTTTTACAGTAAAATACTGAGTAGTAAATTCCTGAAATTTTTTGGTTTTATTTCTTATGGAACCTATCTTTTTCATCAGTTTATTTCAGGTGTGCTTCATGCGGCTATATTAAACCAACAACCTCGATTAAACAACCTTCAAGATTTAGGCCTTACCATGTTAACTTTGATCTTATCGATTTATTTAGGATACATATTACATATGAAAGTTGAAAAACCGTTAATTAGCCTTGGTCATAAGCGCAAGTACAAATAACTTATAATTGTCAAATTAGTTGATTATCTATTTCTTGCCTGTTATTTTGCACGAAAAAGGGAAGGGAAATCGAAAAGCCGAATATCAAAACAGATCTAACCAATCTAATTCAATTGAATTCATTTTTAATTTTTTAAATTAAACTGTTTTAACCTGTCTCTTATACACATCTGACGCTGCCGACGATCTACTCTGTGTAG
>CAJXRL010000009.1 GCA_913059105.1 uncultured Flavobacteriales bacterium | reverse complement strand
TTGCATGTGTTAAGCCTGCCGCTAGCGTTCATCCTGAGCCAGGATCAAACTCTTCGTTGTAATTATAATTTTAATATTGTGCTAGGTTTTTCAAAATTCATTCCTTGCGAAACAAACCTGAAATGTTTTTCCTTTTCTTTCTTACTTCAATCTTTTCAAAGAACTTCGACTACTTAAAGTCAAAACTTTATATCTATTAAAAGGCGACTAAACCTTCTCTTAAATCTTTTTCACTATCCCCACTGTTTAATTTGGGGATGCAAACTTACTAATTAAAATCATCATAGAAATGCTTTTTAAATCTTTTTTTAATAAAACTTAAACACCAATTCTAAAACAACCTCTCAGTAAACTACCCCTACTATTTTCGGGACGGCAAAGGTACCAAAGATTATTATTACAAAGACAAATAAATTGAATCTTTTTTTGACTTTTTTTACTCTGAGAATTACTAATAACTACATGCTTATTATCAATCATTTAGCGCCAGCCTGAGAGTCCAACTTATATCCTTTACTAAATGCATTGAGATAAATGACAACTTACTGTACAAACCAAGGTAAATTACAACAAAAAAGGCCCCGCAAATGCGAGGCCTTTAAAATGATATATCAAGGTTAGAAGATTACTTTTTCTTTTTCTCTCCTGCTTCTAATTCATTTTTCAATGCAGCTAAGGCATCTAAATCACCAAGAGTAGTCTTTTCTTGTTTAGAATTCATGCTCTTAATTGCTTTTGAAGTTGCAGCATGATCAGCTCTTGCTGCTGCTCTTTTAACTGTCTTCTCTTCGTACTCTTCATCCTTATGAACTTGAGTATGAGAAACGGCAATTTTCTTAGCATTTTTGTTGAATTCCATAATTTTGAAATCTAACTCTTCATCCTTCACAGCAACAGCTTCATTTTCCTTAACCAAGTTACGCTTAGTTGCAAATGCTTCTACGCCGTAAGGCAAGATAATAGATGCTCCTTTAGCATTGATTTCAGATATTGTTCCTTTGTGAACAGATCCAATTTCAAAAACTGTTTCGAAAGTTTCCCATGGATTTTCTTCAAGTTGCTTGTAACCTAAACTCAATCTTCTGTTGTCTTTGTCGATTTCCAAAATGATTACTTCCATTTCTTCGCCTACAGAAACAACTTCTTTAGGATGATTGATTTTCTTTTGCCAAGAAAGGTCAGAAATATGAACTAACCCATCTACTCCATCAGCTAATTCTACGAATACACCGAAATCAGAGATATTAGTTACTTTACCTTTTTGCTTAGACTCAATTGGAAATTTAGCTTCTATACCTTCCCAAGGATCTGCAGTCAATTGTTTAACACCAAGCGACATTTTTCTTTCTTCTCTATCTAGGGTTAAGATTTCGGCTTCTACCTCATCATTAACTTTAAAGAACGCTTGTGCCGGTTGCAATTGATTTGACCAAGAAATTTCAGATACGTGAATCAAACCTTCAACACCTGGCTGAATTTCAACAAACGCACCGTAATCAGCTACTACAACTACTTTCCCTTTTACTTTATCTCCTACTTGTAGTTTGTCATCTAATTTATCCCATGGATGACCTTCAAGTTGCTTCATACCTAAAGCAATTCTCTTCTTATCATCATCAAAATCAAGGATAACAACTTTCACTTTCTCATCTAAAGTAACCACTTCTTCTGGGTGATTTACTCTACCCCAAGAAAGATCAGTAATGTGAACTAAACCGTCAACACCACCTAAGTCAATAAATACACCGTAAGAAGTTACATTCTTAACAGTACCTTCTAGCACTTGACCTTTCTCTAATTGAGAAATAATTTCACGTTTCTGAACTTCAAGCTCAGCTTCGATTAATGCTTTGTGAGAAACTACAACGTTTTTAAATTCTTTGTTGATTTTAACAACCTTGAATTCCATTGTTTTATCTACATATATATCGTAATCTCTAATTGGCTTAACATCAATTTGAGAACCTGGCAAGAATGCCTCGATTCCAAAAACATCTACAATTAGACCACCTTTTGTTCTGCACTTTACGTGACCTTTGATGATTTCTTGTGTAGCTAATGCGTCATTTACTCTTTCCCAAGCTCTTAATGCTCTAGCTTTTCTGTGAGAAAGAACCAATTGTCCATTTCTATCTTCTTGACTTTCGATGAAAACTTCAACTTGATCGCCGATTTTTAAATCTTCCTTATATCTTAATTCAGACTTCGTAATAATACCGTCTGACTTATAGCCAATATTTACAACTACTTCTCTAGGCGTAATACTTACAACTTCACCGTCAATTACATCTTGTTCAGATATAGAATTGATTGTCTCATTGTACATTTCTTCCATTTGCTTCTGATCTTCATCAGAATACTTGTCGTCATACTTACCAACGGCATCCCAATCAAAGTCGTTTCTAAAGTCTTCCATTTCTTTCAAACGCTCTTCTTTGGTCTTTGGCGGCTCAACAACAGGAGCTTCAGAAGTAGAATCTTCTACTGCTAATTCTTCGTTTTTCGCTTCAGCCTTTGGGGCAGTTTTTCTAGCTCTGGTTTTGGTTGGTCTTTTAGCTTCAGCTTTTACCTCTGCTTTAGGAGTTTCAGCTACAACTTCTACTTTTGGAGTTTCAACTGCTACTTCAGCTTTTGGAGTTGCTTCTGGTGCAACATTTTTTATCTCTTCTGCGTTTTCAGCAGCGTCTTTATTAGATTCGGTCATGAATCATAGGTTTTGTATTTCGTTTTTGAATCGATATGAAAACGAAAGTTGTTATTAAAGTACCCGAAATATCGACGTTCGAGCTTCTCAAAAAGAGAGCCCAAATGTACTAAAAATCACAATACAAAAAACTTTAATTTTATCCTTAAACATATAACTTTTAATAACGTTTTCCTTTTATAACCATTCGTTAATTTTGAGCATCCAACTTTGCTATGAAACAATTCGACATTCCAACCACTTACCGCAGTTCATTTATATCCACTATAAAAAAGAGTAGAAAAGAAACTGATCCACGAAAAAAAGATTTCACTCCTACCTTATTAGACTTTGGGCCAGTTCAATTTTTAGTTGCGAGGCATTTTGGATTTTGCTTTGGAGTTGAAAATGCCATAGAGATAGCGTACAAAGCAGTTGAAGAAAATCCTGGTAAACGTATTTACTTATTAAGCCAAATGATACATAACCCTTCGGTAAATGCAGATTTAAGAGCTATGGGTATTCAGTTTATTATGGATACAAAAGGCAACCAATTCGTAAATTGGGAAAAGCTTTCGAATGAAGACATAGTTATTATCCCGGCTTTTGGAACAACATTAGAGATTGAAGCGAAATTAATGTCTTTGGGAATAGAAATTCAAAAGTACAATACCACGTGTCCATTTGTTACAAAAGTTTGGACGCAATCTGAAAAGTTAGGAAAAGGCAACTATACTATAATTATACATGGCAAGCACAAACATGAAGAGACTCGAGCAACATTCTCACATAGCTCTGAATTTTCTCCTTCGATAGTTGTAAAGGATATGGCAGAGTCTAAAAAACTTGGAGCGTTCATTGAAGGAAAGATCAGTGTTAAAGAATTTCACAAGCAATTTAAGGGCAATTATTCTGAAGGATTTAACCCTGAAGAACATTTATCTCGCGTTGGAGTTGTAAATCAAACAACCATGCTAGCTTCGGATACACAAGATATTGCAGACTACTTTAAAGAACTAATGACAGGCAAACATGGATTAGAAAATCTAGAAACGCATTTTGCAGATACTAGAGACACTCTATGCTATGCTACAAATGATAACCAACAGGCAACTTTCGGCTTATTGAAAGAAGAAGCAGATTTAGCAATTGTTGTTGGAGGTTTTAATAGTTCTAACACTTCTCATTTAGTAGAACTATGTGAAGAAAAACTACCTACTTATTTCATTTCGAGTGACGAAGAGATATTAAATGCTGTCAAAATCAGACATTTTAACTTTCATGATAAACAGATGTTGATGACAAGAAACTTTTTACCAGATAAAAATCCGGCACGAATTATTTTAACTTCTGGAGCGTCTTGTCCAGATGCGGTTGTAGATGGAGTTATGAATAAACTACTCTCTTTTTATACAGATCATAGATCTAAGGAAGAATTACTCTCGGAAATGAGAATCAAATAAGGCCTTTTTCCTTTAATAACTTTAATACCCAAATTAATTGCTCTTCTTGATCTAGATTAGAATTATCTAATACGATTGCATCTTCAGCTTGTCGCAGAGGATTTTCTTTTCGATTTGTATCGTTGTAGTCTCTAGATTCTAGGTTTTCCTCGACTTCTTCTAAAGTAATTTCTTTCCCAGTTGCCTTCAGTTCATTAAATCTACGTTGAGCTCTTATTTTAGGATCTGCATCCATGAATAATTTTAATTGAGCTTTGGGAAAAACTTTTGTTCCTATGTCTCGACCATCCATAATTAAACCTGAACGATTATCAACACTTTGTTGTAGTCCAACCATTCTACTGCGAATTGCTTTTATTTGGCTTACTTCACTAACAGCTTGTGAAACTTTCTTCCCTCGAATTTCATCTTCAACATTCTCTCCATTCAAATATGTTTCTGAACTATTCTTAGATTCATTGTAAACAAATGTTATCGCAATTTGATCAAGTGTATTTTCAATTTCCTTTACTGAAAGTATTTCCCAATTTAACTTCTCCCTCAAAAAATAAAGACTTACGGCTCTATACATTGCTCCAGTATCTACATAAGCAAAGTTCAACCTATTGGCTAAAGCTTTTGCAATGGTACTTTTCCCGCAAGAAGAGTAGCCATCGATGGCAATGATAATGGGCTCATTCATACCCCAAAATTAATTGATAAAATCGGAAAGTCGAGTAGAAATTGAAAAGGTATTTGTTGCCGCCGCTTGATGAAAGGCAGATCTTCCATAGCTCAAATGAAATTTATTAACCCGAAAGCCAAGCCCCCAACTAAAACCAACAGTTCCCAACTCCTCGTCAATTTTAAGATCAGATCTCCTCAAATAATTATATCCAAATCGAATATTGAAATTTTTACTCACTAAAAACTCCGTATTCACAATGATGTGACGACCAAAATTTTCCAAAAATTTATTCTCTTTTTTCTCTTCTACTGCTGCAGTAGTCAAAATAGTGGATTCTTGATCATCGTTCGGATTATCATACCTTAAATCCCACTGCTGCAAATTGTGAAAAACTAATCCTAACCGAATTGGGACATTTTCGAACTTTTTGGTTAGTCCATATTGTATTTCAAATGGCAGTTTCTCTTCTGCGCCATCATCATACGTAGTAATCTGTTTACCTATATTCTTAACAACCAGAGCCATTGTAAAACTTCTGTTTAGACTTAAATAACTCGCACTTAAATCAACTGCTGCTCCAAGTGAGTTGTAGTCGTATAAATTAGAGTACAAAGCCTTAACGTTTGCTCCTATTGAAAAATTAGTATCTAGCTCTCTACCATAACCAACCACAAAGGCATATTCTCCTGCCGTGAAATCACCTATTTCATTTCCTGCATTATCTGTTTCGGTAAACTTCCCATAGTCGATAAATTTAACAGCTCCTGAAAAAACCCCGATATCTTTGAATGACTTTGTATACGATGCAAATCCAGATCCAATATCGGAGATGTAATTTACATAGGAAAGCGCCAATTTATTATCCATCTCCTTATTCAGTAAACTCGGATTGTCAAAAGCTAAAAATGGATCGTTGTCCTTGACTGCAATTTGAAATCCTCCCAATGCTGCAACTCTTGCAGAAGATGAAAGGTTTAAGAATTCATAGGTATTATTTCCCCCACTTTGGGCTTGTGCGAAAAAGCTTGAGATAGCTACTATGAAAAACCCGATTTTTCTAATCATAAACTGAAAATATCTCCGAATACGCTAAAGTAAGTGATTTATTGTTGTAGAATTAACCTAGCTTGATGAATTACATAAAAAAACCTTGACCGCTTCGACTCCGCTCAGCATGACAAGGTTTTTATAGGTATGAATTTCATAATAAACTTAAGCTGATTGATACAGCAAAACCCTATTAAAATACAAGACTTCTCTGCACTCTAATCCAACACAATTACCCCTTCAGCAAGAAATGAAGTGTTGATTTCAGGTTCTGTAATAGCTGCAATTTCTTCTTCAGACTGACCACCGTCCATTGCGTAATGCTTCAAGTCTTCAACTGAAGTTGTGTCTTTAAATGCTAGACCTTCAAAAATTACATTCTTTCCCGTAATATCCATTGGGACAAAGAATCCGTAATCTTTAAATTTAATTCTCATCATGCTTCCATCAGCAGTTTGAACTTTCATCCAACAGCCTTTATTCTGGCAAACGTCAGATGCAACAGCTTGTATTTTTATTTTTAATGAATCTTTTCCTTCCATATCAGTGGCAAACTCATCAATCATTTTAGCTCCATCCGCATCAATAACTTTTCCAAAATAGCCTTCCGGATTATCTGCGAATAGATTTGCTTCTTCTGCAGCTTCTTCCATTGCTTCTTCTGCAACTTCAGCAGTTTCTTCAACTACTTCTTTTATTTCTTCGACCTTTTTTGTATCACAAGCAGTAGCAAATATCATGGCTCCTGCAACAAATAATAATAGATTCTTTTTCATTTTTAGTTTCAATTAATTTTGTACAAATGTAATTAGATTACTTGGAAAGAATAACAAATTCTGTTCGCCTGTTTTTAGCCTTTCCTTCATCTGTGCTATTACTAGCAACAGGTTTAGATGAACCAAAACCTTTGAATTTTAATCGAGTTGGATCAACATCTTGGATAATCAGATAATTAAAGACAGCTTTCGCACGATTGGTGGATAGATCTAAGTTCTTATTTGGGTCACCTACATTATCCGTATGACCTTGAATCGCAACTTTCACAGTTGGGTTATCCTCAAGAAATACAACAAACTCATTTAAGATGTTTACCACTTGCTTATTCAGCTCATATGAATCGGTGGCAAAGTTGATATTATTGATCTGATAGGTTTGTCCCTTTTCAATTTGTTTGAATTCTACTGCTTCGATTCTTTTTGGGCGACCAATTACATCTTTATCGGAATTAATGTATTGTGATGTAAATGCATAACCGTTTTTCTTAGCCATCATCATTACATCCTCTTTTTCTTTGGCTCGAATCACGGCAACATATTCGCCAGATTTTACATCTACAACACCTTTGGTAACCTCATTGGTAGTCGTATTTTTCAGTTCAATCTGCATTCCTACAGCTGCATTTGGATCGTTGGAACTAACTGAGCCTTTAATAAATGCAACTTCATCTGGACGAGCATATTCCGGCAATTCGAAATTGTAAATATCAAGTCCTTCACCAACTGCATTAGACGAAAAATAACCATATTTCCCATCTGTACTTACCATGAATCCAACTTCGTCTTCTTTTGTATTAATAGGTACTCCAATATTTGTTGGCTCGGTAAACTCTTTGAATTTATCGACATGAGCAAAAAAGATATCTTGCCCTCCTACTCCCGGATGACCGTCAGAAGAAAAGTACAAAGTATAGCTATCAGAATGCATAAAAGGGGATTTTTCGTTCCCTGTAGTATTTATTTTTGGTCCTAAGTTGATGGGGTTTCCCCAATTACCATTCGGCAACCGTTCTAATTTGTACAAGTCCATCCCTCCATAATGCGTTTCACTTGGAGGCCTTGCACTTGAAAAATAAAGAGTTTGATTGTCCGCTGAAATAGATGGCTGGCCTTCCCATGTGAACTTTCCGTTAATGTGGCTTCCTATACTTTTTAAAGCACTCCACGAGCCATCGTAATGATCGGAATAATAGATGTCTCCATTTGAGAATGAACGCCCATCTGAAGTAAAGGAAGGGCTAACAACTGTTATAAATAGTAATTTATTATCTACCGAAATGCTTGATCCGCCTTGATAAGACGTTCCGCTATTAAACGGTGTTTCCATTGGAATACCTTTAGAATACGTACCATCGTATCGTTTTCTACTCTGAAAGAACAACTCCTTTTCTACCATCCCTCTATAATCTCTGGAATCCTCCTTTATTTTTCTTGTAAAAAATAGAAATTGGTTATCAGGCGAAAGCATTGGTAAATACTCATCCTCTTTGGTAGAAACACCTGGAACCTTAACAGGATTAAATGGTACAGTATTTTTAAATAGCTCTTGATACTGCTCTATTTTCTTCTTTATACTTTCCGCTTCCTCAAACTCTTTACCCTTTTTTGAATCCGGATTGGAAACATACTCTATTACATATCCATAAGATTCATTATACTCTCTTTTATTGTAATGAAAATTGGCCAACCAAAAACTTGCCTCATAATTCCTGTAAGCCGGACAGGCTTCTCTTGTCTTTTCGTAATACGACTTGACTCTATTTTGAATCCTCACGTTTTCGGGACTAACCTTTAACTTTTTACTATTAATGTACGCCAATACAGAAAGCGCTTCAACATAGTCTTCTTGCTCTTTTATTGCCTCTATTAAAATCTTATAGCTACTCTCTCCTTTAAAGTTCATTTGCTGAGCTTTATCAAAAAGTTTTTGTGCTTTCTTATTTGGTTTAGAGCAACCAAAATCTTCCTGCGCAGGGCTTATTAAAAAAGTAAAAAGCAATGCCAGAAAAAATCCGCTTTTTAATATCATATTTGATTTATCCTTTCTCATCATCCAATTCTTCAATCAATTTGCAAAGAAAGCTAAAAGCTTACTTCCCAAACAAGCCTTTTAATTTTTTCTTCGCTTCGTCTTGCAACTTTTTCTTTGCAGCTTCTTTTTGTTTTTCTACTTCTTCTTTCGCTTTTTGCTTTTGCTTTTCAAGCTCTTCCTTTGCTCTTTGTTTCTGCTTATCTAATTCTTGATTCGCTTGATTTTTTAACTCTTGTTTTTTCTTTTCCAATTCATCTTTCGCTTTTTGCTTGGCAGCATCCAATTCAGCTTGGGCTCTTGCTTTTAATGCATCTTTGGTCTCTCCTGTTTTCTTCTTAAAATTTGTGCCTATTTTTGGATTGGAAGCAGGACCTTTCAGAGTGACATCAACATTTATAATTTCTACAACCCCACTCAAGTCAACCCCGCTGCCAGCTGCTTTAGCTAGCAAACCGTCTACGGCTTGATTGGCATTCCCTCCAAACTCCTCTCTTGGTATGGCAAAAGCAAAAAGATAATCAATTGTTTGATCGAAAGAATTACTGCCTGAAATAGTCATTTCTGTATTGCCAATTTTATTGATAAACGGGTCAATAAATACCTTACCTTCAATAATCTGGAAAGCAATATTTGCGTCATTTATCATTAAAGGAGTAATCTGATCATATTTAATCAAATCGGCTATTTTAGTTAATGGCTCGTAGCCTTCAACAGCAATACTTTCCGTTTTTATTTTCCCTTGACCTGATAGGGATTCAAAGTTCGGTTCCATGTTTTGGTCGAGACTTCCTTTTACATCCATGTTTGTAGAATATGCTCCAGTTCCATACTTTGACAATGGCGCCATTTGCTCAACCGTGTTAAAATTAATTACCGTTTCTTGCAAGTCGAAGTTGAGAATGTTCATGTCAAAATCAAAACTTGGTGCCAACGAATCTGTCGTTTCATAAAAGCCACTCATGACCATGCTGCCTTTCAATAAATTCATCGATGTTTGATTCATTGAAATCTTTTCATTTTTTAAAGTAATTGCCCCATTAATGTTTGTTACCACCAATTGATCGTATAAAACTTTCCCGATAGTTGTCTTCATTGAGAAGTCAATGCTTTTAGGAACCAGAACGACTTCCATCAAACTAGAATCTTCTTCAGCAACAGCAGCTGCAGCAACTTCTTCCTCGTCCATTCCTGCTAATTCGTTTAGATTCATGTAGGTTGAAGTCAGCACCAGATTACCTTTCAGCACCTGATCATCTTTTAACGCATATCCAATAAAATTCTCCAATCTTCCTGTAGCCTGCATGTCAGATTCACCAAGTTTCACATTCATCTTATTTAAAGAAACAAATTGAGGTGAAAAAACCATTTCAGCTTCTTTCAAATCAATGGGATAATCTACAACGTCTGAAGTGTAATGTATGTTTCTGGCATTTAAAGTTCCAACAGCTTTAAAATTTTCGTACTCTTCTTTTTCGATTGATGACAGGTTTCCTTCAATGGCTATATCAGAAACAAATTCGCCTGACATCTCATCCCCTTCTTCCAAAGGAATTATATCCTTTATGTTGTCCAAAATAATTTTTCCTCTCATGCCAGCTTTTATAAAAGGATCGGAGATTGGAGTCTTTAGCGTTAAATTAATATCGAAGGAATTGCTGGCTAGTTCCATGTGAAATTTTGGCACCTCAACAACAGTATGATCTAAATTCCCATCCATATTCACAACCTTAGCTATAATTTGAATATCCTCAACCGATTTTGGCAAATCAGGATAGTTGAATCGAGCGTCATCTACTTGTAAATCTAATCCAAATGCTGGGTAGTTTTCTCCCAAATAAGTTCCTTTTGCAAATCCATTTAACGCCAATTTACCTGAAGTTTCAACACCTTCTAAATCCTTAGCAAAAGCTGCAGGAATTAAGGACAAAATATCTTTAAAATCGGTTTGCTTTGCTTTAAAAGTCAAATCCATATCAATAGCGTCAGATGGCATAGCCAACCAACCGTCGAACCCCAATGGTAAAGCATTAATTGTGATTTCATTTTCACTGAAAGTATACTTTGCCTCTTCAACATTCATTTCCAAAACCAAATCAAGAAGTATTTTAGCTTGATTCATGTATTGAATGCCATCAAAATCCAAACTAAACTGCTGCATTCCGCCTTCAATCTCCAAGTTGGTTATGTTTTCAGTAAAATCACCATTCAAGTTCAAATCAAAATCATTGATGTTTACCAACATTGGTAAAGTTGCGTCATCGTATTTTATGATAGCATCGACAATTTCGAATTGCTGTAATTCCATTTTAAAAGGAGCAGATGCAGTTGTATCTTCAAGCTCTTCCGTCACAGTAGAATCTGTTTTAGCAATGTCATAATTTGCCGTTCCATTTGCTAAAACAACCGTATTAATAATAGGCTCAACAATTGAAATTCGCTTGATGTTAATAGACTCTCCATTGATAACTGACATCACATCAACTTCCAAATTAATTTCTTTGATATTAGCCAACGGTATATCTTGAAACGCATCAACTCCGTCTACCTTAATGTCTTCAATAGAAAAGTAAAAGTCAGGAAAACTCTTAATTAGGCTCAAATTGAAATCTCCAAAGTCAATTTTAGCATTCACTGATTTATTCGCCTCAGCCTTAACCATTTTGACGATGTCGTCTTTAAAAATGTATGGCAGAGCCAATAGTGCTCCTACTATGAGGATTAAGACTACCCCTAACCCGCCAAGAGCTTTCTTAAGTAATTTATTTTTTTTCATTTCCCTTTGATTCATTGAATAGTTTCTTACCGTTCTACTGGATGCGGAATTAACTCATTTTCAGTTTTTGCTACTATCGTTGCCACGGTGGCATCACCCGTAACATTCACTACTGTTCTACACATGTCTAAAATCCTATCCACAGCAAATATTAAACTTATACCTTCTAACGGTATACCAACCGCTCCTAGTACAATGGCCAGCATAATTATTCCTGCTCCTGGAACTGCCGCTGAACCTATGGAAGCCAAAGTCGCCGTTAATACAATAGTTAACTGTTCCGACACTCCCAATTCCATGCCATAAACTTGCGCAATAAATACTGCCGCAACTGCTTGATAGCAGCTTGTCCCATCCATATTTATGGTGGCACCTAAGGGCAATACAAATGAGGCTACTTTATTAGAAACCCCCAATTTCTCCTCACAACGTTCCATGGTTAAAGGTAAGGTTGCAGCAGAAGAACTAGTTGAGAATGCCAATAATTGTGCAGGTGCAATACCACTAAAAAATCGCTTGTAAGAATAACCTGCTAAAAATTTTAAAATCAACGGATACATCACAAAAACCATAATGGCCAAACTGAAAATTACGGTTAACGAATACACGCCCAACCCTTTCAATATTTCAACTGCAGCAGCTGGATCATCGCCAGCGAGTTCTACCATAATGTTACCCAACAAGGCAAAAACCCCAATTGGAGCAAAATACATAATGATATCGACCATTTTCAGAATAACCTCGTTGGCTCCGTCGAAGAATTTTTTAATGGGCTCTACTTTGGATTGATCTGGGGCAATAATTAATGCTATACCAAACAGCAAAGCGAAGAAAATTACTTGCAACATGTTTCTATTATTCCCTGCTGAAAGGAAGATATTACTTGGAACCATGTCAACCAAAAATTGAAGTGGCCCTGAATTTTGCTGAGCAATCGCATTCTCTTCAGCCGACTGTGCTTTCTCTACATTTTGACTTACCAACTGTTGCTTTATCTCGTCAGAAAAGGAATCTCCCGGTTTTATGATGTTCACCATTACTAAACCAATGGTAATAGCCATCACCGTAGTTGCAATGTATATTCCTATGGTTTTCCCTCCCATTGATGATAATTGAGAAACATCTTTTAATCCTGATATTCCGTTAATTAATGAAATAAGTACCAAGGGCACCGCAATCATTTTCAACATATTGATAAACATTTTACCCCAAGGAGCAATCCAATCTGCAGTAAAATCCTGCCAACCAGCGTTTGCGGCAATAAGTCCATAAATGAGACCTAGAACAAGTCCAATAATTATTTGCCAATGTAGTGCCAGTTTCTTCATGTATTTAATGTATCAAATCGTAAATAAGTCAATGGAACAATAAATGAATTACAAGTAATTCATTTAATCGATCAATTAGTTAATTGTAATATTATTCAATTGAGAAATAGAACTCCGCAACAAATGGTCTACCAAAACTAATGCGGTCATAGCTGTAACGATAGGCACTGCCCTAGGAACTACACAAGCATCATGGCGTCCTTTCCCAACAACTTCCGTTTCTTCGCCGTTTTTGTCAACACTTGTTTGGTTTTTCATGATGGTGGCAACGGGCTTAAATGCTGTTCGGAAATAAATTTCTTCCCCATTGGATATACCTCCCTGAATGCCACCTGAGTAATTTGTTTTAGTTCGTATGCCTCTTTCCGTTTTTATAAATTCATCATTGTGTTTTGAGCCTCGCATTTCTGGAGCGCAGAAACCTGAACCGTATTCAAAGCCTTTTACAGCATTAATGCTCAACATGGCTTTTCCCAGGTCAGCGTGCAATTTATCGAAAACTGGTTCTCCTAAACCAACAGGGCAATTTCTCACCACCGTCTGAATTGCTCCACCAATGGTATCTCCTTCTTTTTTTATCTGCAAAATGAAGTCCGACATCTTCTCAGCCATTTCAGCATCCGGACAACGAACTTCGTTTTCAAACGTTTTTGAAAAATCAATTTCGTTGAATTCTTTTAACAACGCCATGCTTCCAACTTGTTGAACATAGGAATGTATTTCCACTCCATAATGTCTCAATACCAATTGTGCAATAGCTCCAGCTACAACCCTACAAGCTGTTTCTCTTGCTGAAGACCTTCCTCCTCCTCTATAATCTCGGTTACCATATTTGACTTCATAAGTATAGTCAGCATGTGAAGGTCGAAATTTATCTGGTATGTGCGAATAATCTTTTGACTTATGGTCTTGATTTTGAATTTTAAAGCCTATTGGCGTGCCCGTGGTTTTACCATCAAATATACCCGACAAAAACTCAACTTGATCAGCTTCTTTGCGCTGTGTAGTTAGCTTTGACTGACCGGGCTTCCTGCGATCTAGTTCCGTTTGAATGAAATCAAAATCCAACTCTAATCCAGCCGGACAGCCATCAATAATACCACCAATCGAAACGCCATGCGATTCGCCAAAAGTAGTGAGTTGAAAAAGAGTACCGAAGGAATTTCCAGGCATGCGAACAAAAATAACTTTTTTGAGTGGCTTAATGACTTCTCAATACTAGAATTCACAAGCTATTAATATTAAAAATTGATTTTACTAAAAGAATAAGTTTGAGTTAATTTACAATTCTATTTAATACAGTGAAATTATGGGAAGAGCATTTGAATATAGAAGAGCAGCCAAAGAGAAACGTTGGGACAAGATGTCGAAGGTATTTCCAAAGTTGGCAAAGAAAATTACTTTGGCAGCGAAAGATGGCGGAATGGACCCCGAAGTCAACGCTACTTTAAGAACTGCCATTCAGAATGCGAAGGGTGAAAACATGCCCAAAGAGAACATTGAAAATGCCATAAAACGCGCTGAAGCAAAAGATCTTGCGGCCTTTGAAGAGGTAAACTACGAAGGCAAAGGGCCTCATGGTGTTCAGGTTTTTGTGGAATGCGCTACAGACAATACAACAAGAACTGTTGCTGATGTAAAGTCGTATTTTAGTAAAGCTGGTGGCGCTACAGTGCCAACGGGATCTTTAGAATATATGTTTAACAGAAGAGCAGTCATAGAATTCGAATTAACTGAAGGTTTAGACCCAGAAGAATTGGAATTAGAATTAATAGACGCAGGTTTAGAAGAAATTGAAGTAGATGATAAAACCGCCTATGCATATGCTGCTTGGACCGATTTTGGAACCTTGACTTCTGCTTTTGAAGAGCGAAAGATAGAAGTTACCAAAGCAGATTTGCAGCGTTTTCCTACGTCGCCAGTTGAGTTCGACGACGAACAAATGACAGACATTGACAAAATGCTTGACAAGTTAGAAGACAACGACGACGTTCAAGCGGTTTACACCAACATCGCTTAAAATTAAAGCCACTTGAACGTGGCTTTTTTTATGTTCCATTTTGTAAGTTTGAACAAATACAACTTTACCCATGCTGATTAAAAACATCAAATCACTTCTTCAAACCAGCTCGCCAACGAAAGCACTTCGTGGGAAAAGCATGTCAGAAATGAAAAGCATTGAGAATGCTTGGCTGTTGATAGAAAACGATATCATCAAAAATTTTGGAAGCATGGATACTTGTCCAGATTTTAATGGCGAGACAATTGACGCAATCGGCAAAATTGTACTTCCTACCTGGTGTGATTCACATACTCACTTGGTATTTTCTACGAGCCGTGAAGAAGAATTCGAAATGCGTTTGAAAGGAAAGAGCTATCAAGAAATTGCACAAGCAGGAGGAGGAATTTTGAACTCAGCTAAGAAATTGCAAAACACCTCTGAAGATGACCTTTTTAAATCTGCTTTCCAACGCTTACATGAGGTGATGAAATTGGGAACTGGAGCCATTGAAATTAAAAGTGGCTATGGCCTTTCAGTAGAGGGAGAGTTAAAAATGCTTCGAGTAATAAAGCGGTTAAAAGAAAAAAGTCCGATTCCTATAAAGGCCAATTTTTTAGGAGCGCACTCCTATCCTGCCGAATATAAAGATGATCATCAAGGATACATTAATCTAATAGTGAATGAAATGTTGCCGCAAATTGCTAAAGAAGGCTTAGCAGATTATATAGATGCTTTTTGTGAGAAAGTAGCATTTTCAGTTTCGGATACGGAGCAAATAATAAAAGCCGGAGCAAAATATGGCTTGAAGGCAAAAATTCACACCAATCAATTTAATTGCATGGGTGGGATTGAACTTTGCGTTGAAAACAATGCATTATCAGTTGATCATTTGGAAGTGGTAAATGATGCTGAAATTGAATGTTTAAAGAACTCGGAAACCATTGCAACACTTTTACCTTCGGCCCCTTTCTTCTTAAGTGACCCTTATCAACCAGGTAGAAAATTAGTTGATGAAGGCGTGGCAGTTGCTTTGGCTTCGGATTACAATCCAGGTTCGTCACCTTCAGGCAATATGAATTTAGTGGTTTCTTTGGCTTGTGTAAAATTGAAAATGACACCAGAAGAAGCAATTAATGCAGCAACAATTAATGGTGCTTTTGCGATGGAGTTAAATGAAGAATACGGTAGTATTTCTAAGGGTAAAAAAGCTAATTTTATCCTCACAAAAAAAATCCCATCTGTCGCGTATATTCCATACGCATTTGGAAGTAATTTAATTGATCAGGTGATTATCAACGGAAAAAGTATCTAAAATATAACAACCCTATGAGTAAGCAGTTAATTGAATGTGTTCCTAACATAAGCGAAGGAAGAGACCCTGTTAAAATAAAACAAGTAATAGATGTAATTGAAACGGTTGAAGGTGTTAAATTATTAGATGTTGATCCGGGTAAGGCAACAAATAGAACTGTAATTACTTTTGTTGGAGAACCTGAACAAGTAATAGAAGCAGCGTTTTTAGTAATTAAAAAAGCCGGAGAGATTATAGACATGAGTAAACAAAGTGGAGAACATCCACGAATGGGAGCTACAGATGTTTGTCCTTTGGTTCCTATTTCTGGGATTACTATGGAAGAAACAGCTGCCTATGCACATAAGTTGGGAAAAAGAGTTGGTGAAGAACTAAACATCCCTATCTATTTCTATGAAAATGCTGCAACTAGTGAAGAAAGACAAAACTTGGCACATTGCCGATCTGGGGAATACGAAGGGTTAAATAAAAAGCTCTCTGATCCTCATTGGAAACCAGATGCTGGACCTGCAGAATTTAATGACCATGTTAAACACACAGGAGCAACAGCAATTAGTGCAAGAGATTTTCTAGTAGCTTATAATGTAAATTTAAATACAACTTCTGCCCGACGAGCAAATGCAATTGCTTTTGACATTCGTGAAGGCGGAAGAGTTAAACGCGAAGGAAATCCTGTTACGGGAAAACCAGTGTTAGATGAAAAAGGGGATGCGGTTAAAATACCTGGATCATTAAAGTCTGTGAAAGGCATTGGCTGGTACATTGAAGAATATGGAATTGCTCAACTTTCTTTGAACCTAACCAATATCAGCATTACACCGGTGCACATAGCATTTAATGAAGCATGTGTAAAAGCACTTGAAAGAGGAATTCGAGTAACAGGTTCTGAACTTGTTGGGTTAATTCCTTTAAAAGCGATGTTAGATGCAGGAAAGTACTTTCTTCATAAACAAAACAGATCGCTTGGTGTTTCTGAAAGCGAATTAATCAAGATTGCAGTTAAATCTTTGGGACTTGATGATCTAGCCCCATTTATTCCTGAAGAAAAAATTATAGAATATGTTCTTGCTGCGGGAGAGCCTAAAAAACTTATCGACCTAGACTTAGTTGACTTTGCAAATGAAACTGCCTCTGAATCACCAGCTCCTGGAGGTGGATCAATTGCAGCGTACGTTGGTGTACTTGGTATTTCTCTTGGAACTATGGTTGCGAATCTTTCATCACACAAAAGAGGATGGGATGACAAATGGGAAGAATACTCTGCTTGGGCAGAAAAAGGTGAAGATTATAAAAATAAGTTATTGTACTTAGTTGATGAGGATACAAAGGCATTTAACAAGATTATGGAAGCTTTTAGATTGCCCAAAGGTAGTGATGCAGAAAAAGCCAATAGAAAACAGGCCGTACAAGATGCCACAAAATATGCTATTGAAATTCCATTTAAGGTTTTAGAGACTTCGTATCACTCAATGGAAGTAATGAAGGCAATGGCAGTTTCAGGCTTAAAAAGTTCAATATCTGACGCAGGTGTAGGTGCATTATGTGCAAGGACGGCTGTAATGGGAGCATTCCTTAATGTAAAGATTAATGTTTCTGGATTAGACGATCAAGTTTATGTAAACGAAGTACTCTCAAAAGGTAAAGAAATTCAAAGCAAAGCGATTGAACTAGAAACGGAGATATTAAAATTAGTTGAGGCAAAGCTCTAGTTTATGTGATGTTATATAAAAATAAAAGACTGGCAGTAATTATACTTCATAAAAACAACCGGTCCTAAATTGATTAACCTACTACCTAAGAACAGATTAATTTATTTAGAGGAACTTTATGTTAAAAATCTAACACTCGCAGAGCAAGAATGCATTCGTTTCGCCGTTGATAAATTGGGCTTAACTAATTTGTCACCTTTTGAGCCGAATGCACGTATACTAGAGTCTGTTATGAATGCATAATTTTCGCCCATGAGTAAATCGTCATCTTCTTTCTTTATTAAGCTGATTTACTTTTTTCCTATTCAGTTAATTTTTGTGCACATCAAAAAAAATCAGCAATTGCTTTTTTTCTGGATCATGCTATTCCTTGCGATCTTCGGAAAGCTAGGACTAAAATATGGTATCCCGTACCTTTTTCTGGCCCCAGAGTATTTAGGAGAACTAAGTTTCTCGAGCTACTTTATTGTCGGTTTTGCTATTGGTGGTTTTGTCACCGCTTTTAATTTATCAAGCTACATAATGAATGGCTTTCGATTTCCATTTTTAGCCACTCTTTCGAAGCCATTTTTCAAGTACTCTTTAAACAACTCTCTTATTCCATCAATTTTCATTGCTTGTTATGTATTGCTAACATTCAATTTCTTGCAAGAAAACGAAGATTTTTCCGTTCTTGAAATTATATTTCGCATCATTGGTTTCTTGGCGGGTTACGTGCTCTTTACCGCTAGTTCAATGTTGTATTTTTTAGCCACCAACAAAGATTTTGAAAAAATATTTGGAAAAGAAATCGCAAAAGTATTGGCTTTAGGCGCAAAAGAAGACAATCCGACAAATTCAATCTTGCAAAAAAAGAACAAGTTTTGGTATGAAAACGATGAAGGAAAAGGGTGGCGAATTGAAAGTTACCTTAACTCCAGGTTTCGCATTAAAGCAACCAGACCTTCTTCCCATTATGATAAGAACATGCTTTCTCAAGTTTTTCGTCAGAATCATGTAAACGCTTCCTTTTTTCAGTTGTCTGTAGTCGCCTCAATTCTAATATTAGGAGTATTTCGGGGATTTGAAATTCTAATCATTCCGGCAGGTGCAAGTGTAATTTTATTGTTATCAGTTTTGCTTATGCTCAGCTCTGCTATACGATCGTGGACAAAAGGTTGGACCTTGGCAATTATTATAATTGCTCTATTTGGGCTCAACCATCTCACTAAAAATGACAATAAATATTTCGAAAGCAAAGCTTATGGAATGACCTATGGACAACCTGCTGATTATTCCAAAAGCTTTAGTATTCCAACAAAAAAAGAAGCACAGCAGGATATAGACTTAGCCATTGAACGACTTGAAAATTGGAAAAAGCAAACAGGCCAAGAAAAACCAATCGCAGTATTTGTCGCGACTAGTGGTGGTGGCTCTAGAGCCGCAATGTGGTCATTTTTAGCCATGCAACATTTGAATAAAGAAACAAAAGGAGCCTTAATGAAGCAAATGAATCTAGGGACAGGATCGTCTGGAGGGATGATTGGTTTGGCCTACTTCAGAGAACTTTACAGCCAAAACTTACCTACTGAAGAGAAAGTTATGGACATGGGAAAAGATATTTTAAACCCTGTAATCTTCAATTTAGCTGTTAATGATGTACTAATTAGAAGCCACAAATTTGAACAAAACGGTGAGCAACATTGGAAAGATAGAGGTTTCATTTTCGAGAAACAATTACATCAAAATACCAACTCGGTATTAGTTAAAAAATTAGGTGCTTATAGAGAGGGAGAATTAAATGCATCCATTCCTAGTTTAGTATTTACCCCTTCTATTATTAATGACAGTCGTAGACTTGTAATATCCAACTTTCCCCTGCGGTTTTTATGTACTAATAACAATGAGAATGTTGATTATCAGAGTTTCTTTTCGGCCAATCTTCCAAACGAAATTAACTATGCGACTGTCCTAAGAATCAATTCATCATTCCCTTACGTTTTACCTTCTGTAAGCTTACCTACTGAGCCTAAAGTAGAAGTTTTTGATTCGGGTTTAAAAGATAATTATGGAATGAAAATAACAATTAATTACATCAACCAACTAAAAGAATGGTTTGAAGCAAACACTTCTCAACTTATTGTGCTCCAAATAAAAGACGGATTAAGTGCAAGAAGAAAAACAAAAAATAAATCACAAAGTATTGTGAGCGAATTACTGAGTCCCTTTGGCAGTTTATATGGAAATTGGTTTGATGTTCAGAAATACAACCACGAGGAATTACTGCACTTTTTAAGAGAAGACTACAATGGTAAAATAGAAGTATTAGAGTATAACTTGAACAAAAGTGAAGATCACTACATTTCTTTAAGTTGGCACCTCAATTCGAAGGAAAAGCAACAAATATTAAATTCCGTATCGTTAAAAGAGAATTTAAGAACTGAAAACAAGCTAAAGAGCCTATTAATAAAAGATTTATGAAAAAAGCAGAAATAGCCTTAGCAGCTTTACTATTAGCTGGATTAGCCTCTTGTAATGAAAAAACGAAGAAAGATTATCCTGTTGAACATGATAACTTTAAAAATGAGATTGATCAATTAAAAATCAAATTAAGTGCTGCTGATGCTCAATTACTGAATGTTAGTGCAGAGCTTTCTGAGTTAAAAAGTACTTTCTCAAACGATTCATTGAAGATTAACAAATAATACAGAGTCGCATTAAACTGCATTCTAACTTTGTCCTTTATCAATCCTGGAAAGTCCGTCACGAGGAAATCGATGATTTCCGTGTTTTTGGATTTAAGATTTCAGCTTGATTTATCTAAAGGGCATCAATAGCTGAAGTATTTAAAAAGAATTTATTTGGTAAATTGGTTCACATGAAATACACCCTACTTGCAATTTTACTTATTCTTTTAAGGGGCACCTTATTTGCTCAAGAGGTTAAAACAGATAAATTGTCACCAATTGAGTATTTCAAAAAGTTCCAATTTCAAAAGGCTACAGATACACTAGAATTAAAAACTTATAAAACAGCATTGGACTTTTTCTTATTAGCTAAGTGTTATAAAAGACTCGGTCAGGTGCAAGATGCCTCAACTGCTATTGACAGCGCAATTGAATTAGATAATTCTAACGTTAGCTTTTTAAACTTTTTGGGAGAGCAACAATTAAGAAAGGGTGAAAAAGTGGCTGCCTACAAATCCTATCTAACTTTATGCCAACTTCAACCGAACAACGCCTATTACTTTAAAAAAATAGGACAATCGCTTAATAATGTCTTTTTCACTCGTATCAGAGAGCAACAAATACTTTTTGTTAATAACGACTCCATGCCTAAAAAGGAAAAGGAAAAGGATCTTGCCTTGGAAAAATTTAGAGCATTAAAATTGCCTTCCAATACTTGGCAAGCCTATGAAATGGCGATTGAATTAAACCCCAACGACATTGAGAGCAAGTTGATTTTAACTGAATTATACCTTAAAATAAACAACATGAGAAGGGCTGACCCCTTGAATAAGCAAAGCTTGAAAATGCATCCCGAAAATAGCAAGTTTATCATGCAGGCTATAAAAATCTCATATCGGTTAAGGGATTATCAAGACGTGGTAGAAAAAAGCAAACTATTCTACAGTAAGGGAGGAAGTAAATTGGAAGTCCAAAAATTGGAGGGAATTGCACAGTATCACTTGAAGAGTTATAAAGAGTGTATTGAGTTGTTATCAAACGTAATTGAAGTTGAAAAAGACTCGGAAGTGCTGCATTACTATCTAGGTTTGTCGTACCAAGAAATGGGAGAGAACCAAGAGGCTGTAAAATATTTACAAAAAGCGATTGAGCTTGGAATAACTGAAAACATTGAAAACTACTATACTCGATTAGCAGTTGTGTATGAAGAATTGGGGAATTTTGAAAAATCCATTCAATTGTATAAAGCAGCTTATGCTGAAACAAAAGATAAAATTCTACTGTATCACCTAGCCAGAAATTACGATACCTTTTATAAAGACAAAAACACAGCGTTAAAATACTACGAGCTCTATTTAGAAGAGTTGGATTCATCTAATATTGAATACATGGACTACTCAAAAAATAGAATCAATGAATTAAAGGTAGAGAAGCATTTCAATTTAGATACATTGTAGTAAATTTCACATTTTTTACAACCATATGTTATTTCATCGGTTTAACTTTGTACAAAATAATCATACATGGATTTGAATACCATTGAAGAGGCGATTGACGCCATCAAAAACGGAGAAATTATTATTGTCGTTGACGATGAAGATCGAGAGAATGAGGGAGACTTTTTAATTGCTGCTGAGAAGGTTAATCCACAAATTATCAACTTTATGGCTACCCACGGTCGAGGTTTAATTTGTGCTCCATTAGTAGAAGAGCGTTGCGATGAATTAGGTCTAAATTTAATGGTAGATCAAAATACTGCGGCATATGAGACCCCTTTTACGGTTTCTATAGATTTAATTGGGTACGGAACCTCTACGGGTATTTCAGCAAGTGATCGTTCAAAAACGGTTTTAGCACTTGTCAACCCTGAAACAAGACCTGAAGAATTAGGTAAACCTGGTCACATCTTCCCATTAAGGGCAAAAAAAGGTGGTGTTTTACGAAGAGCAGGACATACTGAAGCAGCAATTGATTTTGCACGATTAGCTGGAATGCAACCTGCTGGTGTAATTGTTGAGATTATGAATGAAGATGGCACTATGGCTCGCCTTCCTGACCTGATTAAAATTGCAAAAAAACATGATTTAAAGTTAGTAACGATCAAAGATTTAATTGCGTACCGAATTAAGCATGAGACGTTGGTTACCAAAGAAATTGAAATTAACTTACCAACAGAGTACGGTGATTTTAAGATGGTTCATTATACACAAACAACCACAGGTGAAGAGCATTTAGCATTAACAAAAGGAGAATGGGAAGATGGTGAACCAGTTTTAGTTCGGGTGCATTCTTCATGTATGACTGGAGATATTTTTGGATCGTGCAGATGTGATTGTGGACCTCAGTTACAAGAAGCAATGAAAACCATTGAAAAGGCTGGAAAAGGTGTAATTGTTTACATGAACCAAGAAGGACGTGGAATTGGATTACTGAACAAACTGAAGGCATACAAACTTCAAGAAGAAGGCTATGATACAGTTGATGCCAATTTGAAGTTAGGCTTCAGCATGGATAATAGAGATTATGGAATTGGTGCACAAATTTTAAGAGATTTAGGTGTTTCTAAAATGAAATTAATGACCAATAACCCTAAGAAACGAACTGGTTTAATAGGTTATGGCTTGGAAATTGTAGAAAATGTTGCGCTAGAAATCGAATCAAACGAACACAACGCTACGTACTTAAAAACTAAGAAAGAAAGAATGGGACATTCCCTAAAACTTAACAATTAGGTTATTTAATCGATTTTAGTATTCTTAATTTGCGGTTAATTTGAAAAAGAATAGTTTCCTTAGTCGTTTATTATTTGGTGTAAACTTGGTTGTTATAGTCTCAACAATTTTTGGTTACATCTCCCCATCTGTTAGCCCAAATACGATTTGGCCATTGGCCTTTTTTGGTTTGGCCATGCCTTATTTCTGTCTCTTATACACATCTGACGCTGCCGACGATCT
>CAJXRL010000008.1 GCA_913059105.1 uncultured Flavobacteriales bacterium | reverse complement strand
GTCTCGTGGGCTCGGAGATGTGTATAAGAGACAGGTAAAATGGAGTGCTGCTTTTTACCAAAAGTTCCAAAAACTAAATCTGAATTGGTCTCCTTCAAACAGCTTATCAATTTCTCAATTTCAAACGGATCATGTTGTAAATCATCATCGATAGTTGCTATTAGTGGCGCATCACAATAACTTAATCCAATTGCAGTAGCAGTATGCTGCCCGTAATTTTTAGACAGTCGCACAAAGCGATGCGGAAAATCTGTTGTTGTCTGAATTAAAATTCTTTTGCTGCTTTCAATATCCCCATCTTCAACAAAAATTACATTAAAATTAAAATCTATGGAATTATTCCATTCATTCAATCGTCCAATCAGCTTAGGAAGTATTTCCTTCGAATTGTAAAGTGGAATAACTATATCTAAATCAACCATTTTTTCAATTAGATTTAAATAAATTTAGTCTTCGCTATTTTTATTCCTTCAATTTTCACCAAGGCAGAAGCAACTGAAAAGCCAACTCCAAAACCTGAAAATAGAACCCATCCTGTTTTTTTATCCTGCCAATTTAAGCTAAAAGTTAACGGTATACTTGCCGAAGCAGTATTTCCATAATCATGTAGTGTATTTGGCACTTCCCCCTCTTTTGCGCCAATAACTTTCATTATTGCCTTATTAATTAAAAGATTAGCTTGGTGTAAAACATACATTTTAGGTTTATTCTTCTCTACAGAATACTTGTCAAGCAGCGTCTTTATATTATTGGGAACATATTTTACTGCGTAATTAAAAACATCAATACCGTCCATTCGCATCCAATTGCCTGTTTCATTTTTTTCTAGCGAAATGGCTTTTTGGCCTTTTCCAAAAGTCTCTAAATTAAAATAGCTTTCAGATGTCCCATCAAATTCAATTCCAATAGCTGAAACTGCATCAGAAAATATAGGCTTTACAGCCATGTCATTTTTTTCCGTTAAACTACTTGAAATATCACCACAACATAAGATTGCTCTTTTCTCTTTCTGATCTAGTGAGGACAACAATTGGCTTGCGGTGTGTAATCCATAAACAAAGCCCGAACAACCTGAATTAATATCATATGCCAAAGCAGTTGTAGAAAAATCCATTTCCCCATGAATTTGACAAGCTAAAGACGGAATTGGAGATTGAGTAGTTTGGGTAACAATTAACAAAACGTCAATTGATTTCTTATTCCAATCAAGGGTCTCTAAAAGTTCATCAATAGCGTTTTTAAATAATCCTTTAACAGATAGACTCTTGTCTTTTACAACATGTCTAAATCGGATACCAGTATGCTTTATTAGCTCTTCTTTTTGGCTCAAATCCAGATTAGAGATCTGTAAATTGTCCTCCTTATTTGAAGGTAATACAGAGGCCATTCCTCTTATTTTAACACCATTTATTTTAGAGAGTGCCATTAGTTTGAAGTTTGAATCATAGCAAATAAATCACCTAGTGTTTTTGATTGTGAAAGGTCAGTTGAAGAAATTAATACTCCATATACATCATTAATCGCAGAAATGAATATCAATGCATTCAGGGAACTCCAGTTTGGCAAACTTCTATATTCAGTTTGTAAACTCAAAACACTCTGCTCAACTTGAAATTCTCCAGATGTAAAACTTAAAAAGTCCAATTCATTCAACTCGCCTGCTAATTTCATCATTATCGATTTCCAGTATATTTTTATTAATTGTATACAAAGTCCAAACTTAGAAAAATAAGTAGTTGCCTTCTCAAAGTAATTGTGCAATTCACAACATATTTGTGCACCTCATGTCTTTTTTTGTAAAAAAAACTAATTTAAAATCAAAAATTTCGATTATTCGTTATATTTGGGCGCTTAACATTTGTTAAGAACCCACGTATCTCATTTTTATTATGAATAAATCATTGTATTCCCTACTGTTGCTAATTTTTGCTTTTGGAATTTTAGAAAGCCAAGCTCAAATGTCACCAAACGATGTTATCGTTACTGTCAACTACACTATTGGAAAATTAAAAGTTGAATGGCCCGACCGTTCAGGGTCGTCGGTTTGTGGAAAATATGCTGTCAATGAAAAAATTACCTATCAAGTTGCCGGAGGAGCTGAAACAACTATATTTGATAATTCGACAGGTGGTTCTTCATCTGCTAATTTTGCAGAATTTACGACTTTACCCGCTGTGTTCTTTGAGAAGCTTGTTAGCGTTAAACTAACAGGTAGTTATGGAAACGCTAACGGAGGTTGCGCAGCTCCGTTGATCCCAGTTAACATTATAAAACAAGTAAATACTAGACTTGAGAACCCGCAGTCTTTGACTGCCACTACAGATGCATCTTGCGCTGATGTTAGCTTAAGCTGGAATGCCCCCTCAATTGTTGCAGGAGCTTCATTATTAAGATTTGATATTTCACGAAGAAATGCCAATACCACGGGAGCGTTTACGACCGTAAATGCTAATGTTTCTGGAAGTTCCACTACCTATAGTGATGGTGGTGCCCCTGCTGGGATTGAACAAGAATATAAAATCAAAACAAAAATGCTCTACTCGAACAGTAGAACAGCACTAACAAATGGAGCTAGCATAAATGGCCGTAAAATAGGAATTGCAGGAACGCCCACTGGTATATTCATCGACCAAGCGAATTGCAATGGTGATTTAGACGTTAACTGGAACTGGTCAAACTCTAATAATCCAAGTAATTTTGAGGTAGCTCGAAACGCAACTAGTGCTACTGCAACAGCCGGTTGGACAACCACAGTGCTTTCAGGAGCGGATAGAGCCTATAGAGACAATACTGCAACATCAGGGTCTACTTACCATTACAAAGTGCGAGCCACGGCTGCCTGCCCCAACAACCCAACAAGTCCTTTAGCATCTGCCTATACAACAGTTGCAAGTAGAACGGGTTTAGGTATTCCATTAGCAACAGCTATTAGCTCAATATCCGTTAATACTTCAGCTCGAGAAGTTACGCTTACATGGGTAGATAACTCTGCTATGGAGGAAGGATTTAAAGTGGTCAGAACAGGGCCAAGCGGGCAAGTAGAATTTGATGTTTCAGAAAATTCTACTTCCTATTTAGATAACTCGGCAAATATTTGTGAGAATTTAACTTACAAAGTTAAGGTGTACAATAGCTGTAGAAGCACAGGAGTGATTTCAAGCAATAGCAAAGTCGCCTATATCCCAGCAGATATTACTGATGTTTTTAATAATTCGCAGGTAACGGCTGACGCTTCTGATGGTGAATTTGGTGATCGAATTGAGGTAAAGTGGAAGACTCCAACAAGACAAGTAGATGATTGGTTTATTTCTCGCATAAACCCTTTAATACCAGACACCACTTTTGTAGCAACGGTTGAAGGTAAGTCTAGATTTTACGCTGACCAAAGTTCAAATGCGAATACGCTATATGAATATTTAATTAAAGGAGTAACTGATTGTGCCGGTAATACTTTAACCTCAGACAGCACAAAAGATATTGGCTTTAGACTTGCTTTTGGAACAGCCAACGGACAAGTTACTTACGATGGCGGAACAGCGGTTGAAGCTGTAAAGGTAACTGCAGAGGCAGCGTCAGGAGCAAGTGGAAACTCAGGAGGGTTTAATGGAACGTCAAATTATGCTAACGCTCAAAACCCAGTAGATTTGCAAACTGACTCGATGACCATTTCAAGTTTTATTCGACCAGAAGATTTAACCGGTAAAAAAGTAATCGCTTCTAAAAGAACGGGAACAACAGGGTGGGAATTTTTCTTAGACGGTTCGAATTTAAAGTTAACTACAGGTTCTAAAACAATTAGTGGAACATCTCCGTTTATTGTTGACAGCACTTGGTTTTCAGTTGCCGCGACAGTTTCTGGCGATTCTGTTAAACTATATGTAAATGGCAAACTAGTTAATTTTGAAGCATCAACTCAGAAATCTACCAATACTACAACAGACTTGTTTATAGGTAAACTTGGAACTGGAAACTTTTTTAAGGGCCAAATTGATGAAGTGCGCTTTTACAATAGAGCATTAACAAATCAAGAAATTCTTCGTTCGTTTGATGTTTATATCAACCCTTCTCAAAAAGGATTGGTAGGCTATTGGAGATTTGACGAAGGGTTTGGTTCAAATGCTTACGATTATTCCAAAACTTTATTGACTCCAAATAAAAACCATGCAACATTGGTGGGAGTTACTTTTAATTCTAACAAACCATCTGCAAATAAATTAAGCGCTGGGGCATATACCGATAAAAGAGGTAGTTATTTTATCCCTTTTATTCCTTATTTGGGTAATGGTGACAATTTCATTATTACACCTGCATTTGGCACACATACGTTTACTCCAGCCACGACCACACTATTTATAGGAGGAAACACACCGAACTTTAACAATGTTAATTTTATTGATAACTCTTCTTTTAAAGTCACAGGATCGGTTAAATTTCAAAACTCTACCTGTTTTGTAAAAGATATTTTTATTCTTGTAGATGGAGAGGTAGTAATTCAAAATGGATTGCCTGTTCAAACAAATGATAGCGGACTATTTTCATTACAAGTTCCAATCGGTCCACATGTCATAACTACCAATGCGCAAAGTCATGTATTCTCAAAAGGTCGTTTCCCAGTTACAGGAAATCATAATTTTCAACAAAATGAAGTATTAGGCTCATTTATCGATAGCACTTTATTAAAAGTTATAGGAAGAGTTGCCGGAGGTGGAATTCAAGCTGCATTGCCTAGTGGCTTAGGAAGAGGAAAGAATAATATCGGCCAAGCAGCGATAAGATTTAAATCTCAATCACTCGGTGGTTGCATGGATACCACTATAACTACAAATTCATCAACAGGAGAATATGAGATTAACCTGCCGCCAATGAAGTTTGAAATTCCCGACTTTCGAATTGTTCCAACAAATGTGAGATTTGAAACCAATACTTTATTAGACCTTTCCTTAACTCCTCCATTGCGAACTGAAACCGATACTTTGTTTCAAGATTCAGTTGGAGTTAAGAAGATTGTTAGAGTTGACTCTTCAAAATATAACACTATTCGTAATTTTATTAAATATGAAGCACCGATAATAAATGTTGTAGGTGAAAACTTTGACAACAATTATGGCTCCGATAGTATTCGAGTGAAACTAGGCGGCGTAAACTCGGTAATCCCAACTGATACCTTAGGTCTGCAATTTCCAATTTTTGAGGAAAACCAACAATATACTTGGCAACTACAAGCCTATGAAGTGTATACAAACAAAGATGTAGATAATACGGACCCTTTAACTTGGGTCTATGACAGTGTGCCTTTAACTAACGGGAAATTTCTTATTACAAATAATCTGGCCACTGAACTTGCTGCAGAATTTACCATTAGACCTCAAGATAAATTTAGTGGAACTCAGGAATATAAATTTGTTGCCGGACAAGCCAATACTGCTCAAGATGCTACCACGCCTGCTTATAGTTTTTCTAAGACGTTTCAATTAGACTTAGTAACCCCCACTGCTACTGTTTCTTGGCTACCAAATTCTGCCGATCCCCTCCCTCAAGATTTTTTTAGAGGAGTTATATTTGGGGGAAAAGCACTCGGGAACTCCTTTGCAACCACAGGTCCTCAAGTTGTAACAATGGTTTTAAGAGATCCTCCAGGATCAAATAGTTTTTCTTCATGGGAGAAAGATGTTACCCGCACTTCGGTTAGTACTTTTGAAAACTCAGGAGGAATAGGAGTCAGCTTAGGTGCTGAAATAAAGTTAGGAACTAAATTTTCTGTAGGTCTAGGGTATACTACTGAAGTAGAGGTTGCGGCTTCAGCAAAAGCAAGTACAAGTATTGAAGCAAGCGTTACTAGTTCTAACGAATTAGTGGAATCTGTTACTCGGTCTGTTGCTTTAAATACGAGTGCAGATCCTGATTTTGTTGGAGCAGGGGCCGATGTATTCTTTGGCCGTTCTTTAAACATGGCTTTTGGATTATCTCAAGTGGTTACTTTAATAGATACTTCTGAATGTCTAAATGGAAACAGCGTTTGCTTCGGAAGTGTTTTATCCTATGGAGGTAAAGGCTTCAAAATTGGTTCCACTAAGACCATGTTTACTGTGCCAGGAGGATCTGGTACAGAGTTCATTTTTACACAGGCGAGCATCGAAGAGTCTACAATTCCAAAATTGGTTGCTCTTAGAAATCAACTTTTAGCCTCAAATAGGTATATAAACGTATTACCTGCAGGTGATCCGAATTACGGAAAAAGTAATGATCATCCTGACTTTGTTGGTATTGGTGTTGGTCCAACACCTGAGTACGAAAAAAACACCACTGCAGATTCTATGGGAGTTAGTTACCGTTACCTTGGTTACCGCACAGTTGATTCAACTATAACCGATACTCTTTTCGGAGATACGGCTCCAACAACGAAAAGAATACGATTAACTTTAGGAACTGATAGCGTATGGTGGTACAATCAACAAATTAAATTATGGGAGGATGCCATCGCTAGAAATGAAAGAGAAAAAGTACTTTCTACTGCTTCTTCTTCTAACTTTGAAGAGAACTTAACAGTCACGGCAGGAGCAGCCGTAAGTAAGACTACATCGAGTTCGCGCGAAGAATCTGAATCGTTAGCAATTAACTATAGCATCAATGCTGAACTCGCCATAAGCGTAGGATTTGAAATTGCAGGAAATGGGGCAACAGTTGAAATGGGTATGAATATGAACTATTCAAATACAACATCAACTAATACAACTAAGTCGACTACCACCACATTTAGTTACACCATGGACGACCCTGAGGGCGGTGATGAATTCACCGTTGACGTATTCAACTCGAAAGATGGATACGGTCCAATATTTAAAACGCTTGGTGGCAGTACTTCTTGTCCTTATCAAGGTGAAGCAAGAACAAAATACTATCGTCCAGGAACTGTAATTGATTTAGCTACAATCCAATTAGAGCAGCCAAGAATTACTGCAAGTCCAAGTACTCTGTTTAATGTCCCTGCCCAGTCCGCGGGAGTATTTACAATTAATTTAATTAACGACGGTTTAGCAGATCAAGTATATGGCTTGAAAGTATTAGAGAGTACGAACCCAAATGGTGCTAAAATTAAGATTGATGGTATCAATCCAAACAGATCGTTTCCTGTGCCTGCAGGGACTTCTATCTCAAAACAGCTCGAAATTGAAAAAGGCCCTAATCACATTAGATATGATAGTATCGCTTTAGTTTTCCATTCTGAATGTCAATATTCTTTCGGAACTGCAAACGCAGATGATATTGCAGATACGGTATATATTTCAGTTCAATTCTTACCTTCTTGTACTGAAGTTAATATCTCAGATCCAGGAGATCAATTTGTATTAAACAATAGTTTCAATAATACCTTGCCAATTATACTTTCTGGTTACGATATAAATTATGGAGGCTTAGAAAAAATTGGCATTCAATATAAGCCTTCAGCGCAATCTTCATGGATTCCGTTGTCTGAAGAATGGTTTGCAGATACAGTTAACATTAAAACTAGGTATCCAAATCATCCTTCAGCAAATTTAATTCCAAGGAATCAATCTTTTATTGCTTATGATTTTGACATGGCTCAATTAATTGACCAAAACTATCAATTGCGAACAGTTGCAACTTGTAAAATTCCTGGGAATCCTGATAAAGATGATTTTTCAACCGTGATTGGAGGAATTGCTGATCGGGTTAATCCTCACCCCTTTGGAACACCAACCCCAGCCGATGGAGTTCTAGATCCAAATGATGACATTACTATTCAGTTTAATGAACCTATTGAAGCAGGATCTATGACTATTGAAAACTTTCAATTATCCGGAGTTGTTAATGGACAAGAAGTAAGACATGATAAAACGGTTTCTTTTGATGGTGCCACGGGATACCTTCAAATAGCAAATGGTTTTGATTTTGCTGCTGGAAGCTTCACTGTTGAGTTTTGGGCAAAAAGAGACCTTTTGGGAACGAAACAAGTTATGGTCTCACAAGGAAACACTCCAAACAACTTATTCGCAATTGGTTTTAACTCTACAAACAATATTGAAGTTACGGTTGGAAACCAGACATACAGTTCTGTTTTTAGCATTTTAGACGATAGCACTTGGCAACATTATTCTATTATTTATGATAAGCCAAATCTGAATTTGGAGATAGTCGCCAGGTCCAGTTCCGCTGCACAGTCCAGTACCAATGGTAACTTTTTCTCTTCATTCACAAGTGGAGGTAAAACATACTTTGGTAAAAACTCACAAACGAATTCTGATTTCTTTAACGGAAGTGCCCATCAAATTAGAATTTGGAACAGAGCACTCACCAATTCAGTAATATCAAGTAGATTGAATATTAACCTTAATGGCAGAGAACCGGGATTAGTAGGTTATTGGCCAATGGAAGAAGGAAGAGGAGCTCTTGCTGAAGACAAAGCGAGAGGAAGGAATGCAGAAGTTAATGCACAATGGGAGTTAAGTCCAAAAAGTAGCAGCGCTTCATTTGATGGAACAACCAACGCCTATGCTGTGTTAGACAGCGCTGGAACAGTTGCAACTTCTCACGAAATGGACCTCACTATAGAATTCTGGTTCAAAACTTCAGGTGGGTCTTCTATTCCAATGACCTTCCTTTCAAACGGAGGAGGTAGATTTACTCCTAATGATTTAAACAGAAATGGCTGGAATATTGAATTGGCAACAGACAATACCATCCATGTTAAAAATGACAGTACAGATTTCACGGCCGTAAGTACAAATTATGCCGATAATAATTGGCATCACTTTGCATTAGTGGTTAACAGAGCAGCAAACGCTACAGCCTACATTGACGGACTTCAGCAAAACACATTGAGTGCTGACAACTTTTACGGTTTTGGTGCTCCTCAACTTGCTGTTGGTGCCAGGTATACTTATAATGGAGTATCAGAAGCTTTTGATCAATACTTCTCTGGTTCGATGGATGAAATTAGAATTTGGAATTCGGCCCGATTAAAAGATAATCTAGACCTTGACATGTTTAACCGATTAAAAGGAGATGAATTCGGTTTAATGGTTTATTATCCATTCGAAAACTATCAAGTTGATGGATTTGGCGTACCGAGCCTTACCCCAAATTTCATGGATGGATCACTTAGTTTATTAGACTTAGTGGCAAAGAATGGAGCGGTTGTTACTTCAGCTCAATCGCCTGCTATTGCATTACAAAGGCCTGTTAAGAATATAAACTTTACTTGGAGTGTAAACAATGACAAGATTGTTATTAATACTAATGAAGCTCCTGCTAATATTGAAAATGTAACACTTAATATTTCGGTAAGAAACATTAAAGATTTGCATGGTAATAAAATGCAATCACCAAAAACATGGATCGCATACATCAACAAAAATCAGGTAAAATGGCAAGATGTAGAGAAAAATTTAAATAAGGAGTTTAACGATACATTAACATTTACAAGTAGAGTGGTAAATAGCGGAGGAGAACTTAAAACCTTTACTATTAGCAACATTCCAGCTTGGTTAACCGTTTCTCCTTCAAGCGGAGCAATTTCCCCTCAAAGTGCACAAGCAATTAGCTTTACAGTAAACCCTGCATTAAATATTGGAACGTACAATGAGGACCTTTTACTCTCAACTGATTTTGGATACAATGAGAAATTATCGGTAAAACTGAAAGTTAGAAAAACGGCTCCGAGTTTTGCCTTTGACAACAGCCTTTACGCCAAGAGCATGAATGTTATTGGTCAAATTGCTATTAATGGAAATATTAGTGTTAACGACGAAGACATTTTAGTTGCTTATATCAACAATGAGATCAGAGGAAAGACCAATCTTCAATATGTTCCAAGTTTAGACAAGTACATTGGTTTCTTAGATGTGTATAGTAACAATGCAGATTCTGTTTATTTCAAAGTTTGGAATGCTTCAGAAGGAGAGTTACATGAAAATGTGACACCTAATCTGTATTTCGTAGAGAATTCATTAACAGGAAGCATACTAAGCCCACAAGTTTTTGATGCGGTAAATAACCTAGCAAAACCTATTGTTCTTAACGCTGGTTGGAATTGGGTTTCTTTCCCATTAACTGACAACAAAATGTCTAGCCTATATTCATTCTTTCAAGGGATGAACTTTAGCACAGGAGATGTTGTGAAAACAATTGGGAATAATTCTTTTGCTCAGTTTGGCGGCCCTTATTTAGGATGGTCAGGAGGATTAACAAGAAATGGCTTAAATAATGATCAGTCTTACTTGATTTACATTACAAACAAGGATACATTAGAATACAAAGGTTTAGCTATTGACCCTGATACGTTGCCGATAAGCGTCGTTCAAGGTTGGAATAGAATTGGATTTGTTTCTACTAAAAACATTGAGATTAATTCTGCATTAGCAAACTTCAATGCCTCAGATGGAGACTTAATTAAGTCTCAACAAGCTTTTGCCGTATATTTATCTACCCTAGGTTGGATTGGAAGTTTAACAACGATGGAACCAACTGAAGGGTATTTACTTCAATCTGCTGACAGCTCAACCTTTGTTTATCCAAGAAGAGGTTTATTAAGACTTAAAGAAACACCAGTTCAACAAAAACTTGAGAATGTTTTACCTCGCCTATATGCACTTAATCCAAATCTATTTGAGGCAAGTACCAATGCAATTGTTAAAATTAACACTTGCGAGGAATTGTTAAAAAACAAAGATTGGGCCTTAGCGGCATTTAAGAATGACGACTTAAGAGGATGGGTTAACTCTACTAAATTTATTAATGATGCGTTGGGTCATGAATTTTTTATCACCATATTTGGTAATGGAAATGAAACATATAATTTCAGAATGATTAACCAAACAACTGGGGAACAAATGGTTGTTGATGCAAAACTTGACTTTGAAAAAAATAAAGTTCAAGGAGAAGTGAACAAACCTTTACGATTTGATTTATTTACTGACATAGATTGCGACCAATTTAAGGTACAATTAACAATAGAAGATGAAAACGAGCAATACAGCTATCCAAATCCATTCTCTGGTTTTGTAACGATAGTTGCTCCAAAAACTATCTCTGAAAATGGACAAGTTGAAATAATCGACAAAAGCGGAAGAGTTGTTTTCAGCAGAAATGTTAATGATTCCCGAAAATGGCACCTGAATGGAGCTGAACTGTACTTCTTAGCAAATGGAGTATATACTTTGAAGTTCACAGATGGAGAAACAGTGATTACAGAAAAATTAGTTAGGATTAAATAATACTATAACAACAATAATATACACCCAATTACACAACTAGAATTACTATAAATATGAAAGTTATTAAATCATTTGCATTCGCCTGTTTACTACTTGTTTCAGGTTTTATACATGCACAAGCTCCCAGTTGGTCAATTAACCCCAATCAATTTCAGTACAGCATGACTGTAACTGCTATTTTAGATTTAAATTGCTCAGAGTTACAAAGTCCTTCTAATCAATTAGGCGCATTTGTAGGGGATTCACTTCGTGGAACTGCTTATACTTCTACTGTTATTGGTTCTCGATATGAAGCGAGTATGACTGTTTATAGTGATGTAGTAAATGGCGAGCAAATTAGTTTTAGATTTTACGATCAAGCTACTGATTCTATTTATAATAGTATTGATACTATTGCGTTTCAAGACAATGCTATTTTTGGTAGTCCTGTAAGTCCTTGGGATATTCGAACTAACGTTCAACCAAGTTTAATCGCAATAACTTCAGACACATTGCTAGAAAACCAGGTAACTGCAACTGTCGTTGGAACACTTTCTACTACAGATCCTGATGCTGGACAATCGCATACGTACAGTTTAGTTAGCGGAACAGGAAGCACTCATAACGGTTTATTTAGCATTTCAGGAGCTGACTTAGTTGCAAATTTTACAGCTGATTTTGAGAACAATTCCAGCTATGCAATTCGGTTAAGAACAACTGATAATTTTGGTTGCAGCTATGATTCGCCTTTCACTATCTCTGTGAAAGATGTAAACGATGCTCCAACGGCGTTAAGTTTATCTAACAATCAAATTGATGAAAACCAATCGACAAATTTCACTGTAGGGAATCTAACTACTTCTGATACTGATGCAAACGAAGCATTCAGCTATTCGTTTGTAGCAGGAGCAGGAAGTGCTGACAATGGGGCATTCAACTTAAACGGTGCTGCACTTAGAGCAAATACTGCTCTCAATTTTGAAACTAAATCGACTTATAGTATCAGATTGCAGGTTGCCGATAAGGCCAATAACTTATTTGTAGACACATTTAAAATCACGGTTAACGATATCAACGATTTTCCAACAAACGTTTTAGTAACTGCAGATTCTGTTTTAGAAAATATGGCAAAGAACACGGTTGTTGCAACTCTTTCAACTACAGATGAAGATGCAAGTCAAACCTTTGCTTACAGTTTTGATAACGTAGCAGGAAATGACAATGGTGATTTTAACATTGTAGGAAATCAATTAAGAACAAAAGAAGTTTTCGATTTTGAAGTAACCAACATATATTTCATTTACGTTCAGACAAATGATTTAAATGGAGGAACCTATACCAAGCAATTGACCATTCGAGTCATTGATGCCAATGATGCTCCTACTGACGTACAACTATCAAACAGCAGCGTAGATGAGAATATGCCAATTGGAACTTTTGTGGCAGAAATGATTACGACAGACCAAGATGTGAATGCTTCTTTTACCTATTCGTTGGTAAATGGAATTGGCGCTGCAGATAATGGAAACTTTAGTATTACCAACGATTCGATATTTACAACGCAAGTTCTTGACTTGAATAGCCAAGCATCGCATGCCATTAGGATAGAAACAAACGATGGCAACTCTGGTACGTTTTCAAAGGCATTCACCATTTTTGTGAAAGACATTAACAATGTTCCAACTGATATGGTGCTTTCTAACAACATTGTTTCGGAAAATACCCCTATTGGAACTGAAGTTGGTTTTCTTACCACAACAGATGCCGATGCAGGAGATAATCACACGTATAGTTTAGTTGCGGGAATTGGCGATACAAACAACATGTCTTTCTCTATTTCTGCTAATAAAATTCTGACCAACACTGCTTTTAATGTAAATATTAGAAGTAGTTATTCTGTAAGAGTTCAAGCAGATGATGGATTTGGTGGGGTTTATCAAGAAGTTTTTACGATCAACATTACTAACTCAAATGATGCACCTACTAATATCCTACTTTCTCATGATAGTATTTTTGAAAGTTTACCACCAAATACATCAATTGGTACTTTCTCTACTGCTGATCCGGATGCGGCCGATACACATACGTACAGCTTTGTTACCGGAACAAATGATAATGCATCTTTCGCTTTAGTTGGTAACGAATTAAGATCAACTGCAACGTTCAATTTTGAGGTAAAAAGCAGCTACTTTATCTTAGTAAGAACTAGCGACGGGAACGGTGGAACTTTCGACAAGCAATTCAACGTTAGCATTAAGGACACAACTGACGGTCCAACTGATATTCTAATTAACAATACCTTAATTGCAGAAAATAGCCCCATTAATTCATTTATTGGCATATTCAGTTCAATAGATGAAGATGCAAATGATAACTTCTCTTACTCTCTTGTGAGTGGAATTAACTCAACAGACAATACTTCCTTTCAAGTTTTAAATGATAGCTTATTTACGAATGCTATTTTCAATTATGAAAGTCGAGTAAATTACAACATTAGAGTGCGAAGTACTGATGCTAGTAGTTTAATGACAGAGAAATCATTTCTAGTTCAAGTCATAAATGCGAACGACACTCCTACAGATATTAACTTGACGAACTCAAATGTATCTGAAGATGCTACATTGAACACTACAGTTGGAATATTCACGACCTTAGACCCTGACACAGGAAATACGCACAGTTATTCGATTGTTCCCGGTGTAGGTGATGCAGATAACGATGATTTCAAAATTATAGGGAACGCTTTAAAAACAGACTCAGTTTTTGATGTGAACGTAAGAACTGCCTATTCAATTAGAGTAAGAACAACAGATGCACAAGGCTTGTTTTTTGAAAAGGCTTTTCCAATTACAATTACGAATGCTAATGATGCTCCAACCGATATTTCATTAACTCCTTCAGACATCAATGAAAATTTACCGGCAAATACCTTAATTGGAAACTTTGCAAGTGTAGATGCTGACGCAAATGATAATCATATATACACTTTTGCAAACCTTTCAGCAAATGATAACGCTAGCTTTGCCATAGTTGGAAATGAATTAAGAACATCAGCGTCGTTCGATTTTGAAACTAAAGCAGTTTATTTTATTCAAATTCAGACTAGCGATGGAAATGGAGGTTCGTACAGCCGACAACTTTTTGTTAATGTGAACGACACGAATGATACGCCAACTGATTTAATTCTTTCTGCTAACAGCATTAAAGAAAAGCAGCCAATTGGTGAATTCTTAGGCAGATTAAGCTCAGTTGATCAAGATGCAGTAGACACATACACTTATTCATTAGTAAATGGAACTGGAGCAGACGATAACTCAGGGTTTGTAATTAACAACGACAGTGTATTCTCAAATGCTTCTTTTGACGTTTTAGTAAAAACCCAATTAAGTATTAGAATTCGCACTACTGATTCTAGGAATACAACTTTTGAAAAGACATTCAGTTTATTTGTGCAAAATGTGAATGATGCACCAACTGACATTTCTGTAGATAATGCTTCAACTCCCGAAAACACTGCAATAAATACGGTGATTGGCGACTTCTCAACATCTGACATTGACCCTATGCAAACATTTACTTACCAGCTATTTGCGGGTATTGGAGATGTTGACAACGGCAATTTTATTATTACAGGAAACCAGTTAAAAAGCAATGTTTTATTCGATTATAATACGCAGCGACAACATAGCATTCGTGTTCGATCAACTGACCAGGGTGGATTATCTACTGAAAAAGCCTTCACAGTTAATATAACAAACAGTAATGATGTACCAACAGATATTAGTTTAACGCCAAATAACTTTAAGGAAAATCTACCTCAGAGTTCTTTGATCGGGGCTTTCGCAACTGTTGACAAAGACAGCACTGATTCATTTAGTTACTCTTTTGCAAACCTTGGAACAAATGATAACGCCTCTTTCATAATCTCAGGCAATGAATTAAGAACTGGAAGAAATTTCGATTTTGAAACTAAAAATCTATATGTAATTGAAGTACAAACAAGAGATAATATAGGAACTACTTTTAGTCGCCAATTAACGGTCACGGTAGTAGATAGTAATGATGCTCCAACTGCATTGGCAATTTCTGTTGATAGTCTTTTAGAAAAATCTTCGGTTGGAACTTTTGTTGCAGATTTAAATACAACGGATGCAGATGGAACTGACAACTTCACTTACAGTTTAGTTGCTGGACAAGGAGCAAATGACAATGCCCTTTTCAGAATTAACGGTAGTTTGTTAGAAGTCGATTCTGTTTTAAATTTCAATAGCGGACAAACTAGAAGTGTAAGAATTCAATCTTCAGATAAAGGAGGTAGAACAATTCAAAGCAGCTTTGTAATTCGAATAATCAACCAAAATGATTTACCAACTGACATCCTACTATCAGACACTTCGATTAATGAAATAGCTCCAATTGGGACTAGATTAGCTATTTTATCAAGTATTGATGAAGATCCAGCAGACAGTTTCACTTACAGCTTAGTTGCAGGTTCAGGAGATGCCGGAAATGCTAGTTTCGTAATTGATGGAAATGAGTTGAAAACAAATGCCTTTTTTGATTTTGAAACGCAGCCAGATTATTCGATTAGAATTAGAACAACAGATAATCAAGGTGGGAACTTAGAAAAAGCGTTCAACATAGCATTGACAAATGGAAATGAAAAGCCAAGCATTGATGCTCAATTCTTTTCAATAGCTGAAAACAGCACTCCAAATACCATTCTCGGAACTGTAACAGCCCAAGATATGGATGCAAATGAAACGTTCAGTTATAAAATTTTAGACAATCAGATAGACTACAGAATTGGTGCTATTAGCGCTGAATTAACATCGTCAAGAACTTTCGATTATGAAAGCAACAAATCTTACGACATTCAAATTGAAGTCACAGATGCAGGGGGATTGAAAGATACCGCCACCATTAACATCGAAATATTAGATTTGATTGAAGCAAGTTTACCAGTAGCTAGTTATTTCTCCCCAAATGGTGATGGTAGAAATGATGAGTGGAAAATTCAAAATATTGAATTGTACTCAAACTTTAGTTTAAAAATATTCAGTATTAATGGAGAGATCGTTTACGAAAAAGATAGTAACTATAATAATGATTGGAGAGGAACCTTCAACGGAACTCAATTACCTGAAGGAATTTATTATTACTACTTCGAAAATGCAACTAACCCAAGTCAAAACTTTAAAGGTGTAATTACTTTAAAAAGATAATACTACGACTCCGCTCAGTGTATCAAAAAAATATTTAAATAGAAGATCATGAAATATATAAAACTACTTACCCTTTGTATCGCTTTAACTAGTATTACTAGCATTCAAGCTCAAGAGCTGTCTTATGGGTATTATAATTACGTTATGAATCGTTTCAACATGAACCCTGCTTTTGCAGGCAATAGTGGAAACGTTTCTGCAATTTTAAATACTAAAACCTATGCAGCCGGTTTTAGTGAGGCTCCAAGAAATACTATGTTTGGTATTCATGCTCCTATCAATAATGTTCAAGGAATTGGTGCAAGACTTATTTCTGACAAAAGAGGATCGTATGAAGTGACTAAGTATGACGTAGCTTATAGCTATCAAATTCGTTTTGATGAAAATTCTGATTTAAGATTTGGTATTTCTGCAGGTGCTGTTCGCAGAATGTTGAATTCTGGAAGTATAAAAAATGGTGAATTTCTAGATCAGGCAGACCCGACATTAGCAAGTGGATTTTACGATGAGACAAAATTCATAGCAGGTGTCGGATTGGTTTATGACTATACCAACTTTCAAGTTGGACTTAGCGCACCAAGTTTAGTAATTGGTGGAGAGCCTCTTTCGGAGCATATCGTTGGAACCGCATCGTACAAGTATAGCTTTGAAAATTCTGACTTCTCAGTAACTCCTCTTGTTATTTATCAAAATTTACCTGTCATTGACAATCGTTACGATGTATTATTGAAAGGTGAATACAAAGAAAAAATATGGGCGCAAATTGGTTATCAATCGACAAACAATTTAAACTTCGGAATTGGGTTTGACCTTGGACCCTTTGGTATCGGATATTCTTATGAAATGAATAATTCAGAATTCAGTGACATCTCTGCAAATTCAAACGAGATTGTTGTTAGAATTAATTTTTTACCTGTTAAACAAGCGGCAAAAAATGCGACCATTGAAATGTTAGATAAATATGTTGACACATTTAATAAAATGCTGGCAGATCAAAATAACGAATATAGTAAGTCACAAGTAAGTGTAGAAATTCAAAAGATTAAAGTTGAATTACAAAACTTAAAAAAACAAAATGACAAAAAGACTGCTAAAGCCGTAAAGAAAAGATTAATGGTATTAGAAAATCAAATAGTTGAACTAGAGAAAAAATACAACAAGTAGTGAAAAATTTTATAACACTCGTCCTCATTTGCTTTTCAATTGCTGGGTTTGCTCAAACTGAAAAAAACGTTGAGAAAAACGATGAGAAAATAGACGAACTTAATCAGCGATTAGACAATTTACTTGGAACCTCTAAATCGATTTCAGGAGACAGCGTGGAATATAAATTGGATCTTCTTTTTCAAGAGATTCAAGGTTTGAAATCTGAAATGAAAACTATTCGCCAATCTGTTGAAGAAATAAAAGCAGATGGAGTTCCAAATTCCGATAAAGCCAAGCTAGATAAAATGAATTCTAGATTTCAGGATATAGAGAGTGGCGAATATTATGTTGTAGTAGCTTCTGAAAGAACAAAAGCCCGAGCAGAAAGGTTCTTCGCCCGACATCAACACACTCAAAAAATAAGAATTGTTCAAAATTTAAAAAGTACTTGGTTTCATGTCATAATTGATCAGCCACAAGACATGCGGTCTGCAATTGAAACCACGAGCGCCGTTCGTAAAAAGGATGTAAAAGATGCGTGGTGGGTAACAGGAAAGAAGTTGAAAGGTCTTTAAATCACTTCTGAATACCATTCCTCAAACTTTGTAAACTCGCTTGATTTGTGTGTTTTTCTTCCATTTGTTGAATTAAAACCTCAGATTCTGAACGATAAATACCTTAGTATTTACAAGCTTTTACCAAAGCAAATTCAGCACAAATATCTTCGGGTTTGTCTTTTAACGTGCGTTTAAAATTGCCAATTGCCATAAACTATTCTTTGGCTTCTTCATCCAAATACCCCAATGACATGTGTTTTTCATAGGGATCTCTTTCCATACTAACTGAAACCGATTCACGATTTTTTTGATACTCGTTTTGTTCCGAACTGGTATCACTCAAAAATGAAACAGCTCCATATACGATAAACGCCAACACACTAATAAAAAGAGCTACTTGAACGTAATTATAACGCTTGCGCTCTCGAATCAGCTTTTCTCTTATCTCTCGCAATTGAATTGTATTGCTTCCTTTTTCCTTAGCGATTGGGTCAGTTGATTCTTTATTATAGGTTCTTATTTCTGCATAAGACAACTCTCGTTTAAAGAATCCTTTTCTTCTTCCTTTTAATAAATTACTGTTATTCTTAAGGCTTGTTCTCATGCCTTGTATCGATCCACCTCCTCCCATCTTTTACTTGTTTTAATTGTTTCTAACAAGTTAAAACGAAACATCAATATTGTCCAATAGAATCGGATGAATGGGGTATCCTTTCATATTTAACGAGGTTTATCTATTAAAAGAATGGGTTGAAGAAGCTATCAGGTCATCCTCTGTATACTCAAGTATTAACTTAGAAGAAATAGCTTGGAGTAAAATGAAAAAAAAGACAGACTCGCAGCTGCCTTTCCCTGAAATAATTGGCAAACTAAATAGGCTTCCTATTGTTTTTGCGCACAAGGTCGTAAGGTTGCTTACTCAGAACGACCAGGATATTGATAGGTCTTGTTTTTCATTTCCTCTATGATTGCATCCAAACGAACTAAGAAGCCTTTCGGCGCTTGTTTTTTCAACCGCTTCAATGTAGTTAATGCTTTAGTCGGGTTTCCACTGTAATATTCTGCTACCCCTAAATCCAATTGAATGACCCAATGTTCCTGATGGTTTTTTACCATCTGCTTCATAAAAGAATAAGCCCCTTCATCCATTTTAATTCGAAGAAGCGCAGCCACCAATTGATGTCCTTCCTGCCAAGCATAATTCATGTCCTTTGCTTCTTCAATAATAGCTTGGCTTTCCGCTTTCTTCTCTAAAGTATTTAGCAATAAAATTTTGGTTCCCAAATTGTTCAGGTTTTTATCCGCAGCAAAGCCTCCAGAGCCTCCTTCAATAGAACGGTTTGCCCATTCCAAAGCTTCTTCTAGGTTTGTTTGATGATCGTAACACCATTTTGCAGCATCGTTCCAAGCTTGCCAATGATAAGTGTTGATCCCCAACAATTCCGCTCTAAAGCTTTCTACAACTGTTGCATTTAAATCTACAGACACTTGAAAAGGAATCTGTCGATCGCCCCATTGCAACGCTATGGTCAATTGGTTCTCTGAACGGTCATAAAAATGGTAGTTTAATTGCTCCGAAAAAGGAGCCAAAGTATCTTTCATAGTCACTTTTAATCGAACGTCTTTTTCTACGTCTAAATAATAACTCCCCCATTGATTGGCTTTATGTGCAAATAAAATTTGATGGTTATGCCCGTCCGGAATAATATGAAACCCATAAATTCCAGCGTCTAACAATTGTCCGTTAATTTTAACTGGAGTGCTAAACTGAATGGTAGTATTCATATTTGCTCCTGCTCTCCACGGAATTGGGGCTCCTTTTTGAGGAATAACATTGGGATTGTTCCATACATCTCGTCCTCTGGTGGCCGGACTATGATATTTTACTTTAATCTGCGTTACTCCAATGGTTTGAGTTTCTTCAACAGGGGAGCTGCTTTGAGGAATTTTTAAGGTATGAAATTGTGCTACCGCGTTCATTCCTAAAGATAATAGGGCTATTGTAATTGTTTTTTTCATAATCTTTAAATCTCATATTGACGCTTTTGTTTAGCTGCTTGGTATCTTTGTTATTCGTAACGTAAAGCTTCTACCGGATCTGCCTTGCCCACTCTAAAAATATGATAACTCACCGTTATTATGGCTAGTAAGACTGAGATAAACAAAGCCGTTCCATAATTCAATACATTCGTGGGTGCATCGTAAGCAAAGCTCTCTAGCCAACGATTATTCAGGTAGTAGTTAATTGGGACAGTAATGATGAAGGCGAGAAACAGCAAGAGGAAGAAATCTTTCATTAACACCCAAGTCAATTGAGATAAGGAAGCACCCAATACTTTCCGAACACCTATTTCTTTCATTCTGCCTTGAATGGTAAAACTTACCAAAGCAAAGAGTCCTAATGAAGCAATCAAAATGGCAATTAAAGCAAAGTAATTGAAAATTTGCCCCATGGCTCTTTCCTGGGTGTAATTGACATCTAATGCAGCATCGAAGAAAGAAAAGTTAAAAGGGTGTTTGGGTGCAATTGTATTCCAACGTTCTTCTAATTCACCCATCAATGCGGTATAATCTCCTTTTGCAAATCGAATGCTCATGGTATTGCTTCCAGTTGGGTTAAAACACAAAATCATCGGCTCCAGTGGATTGTGCAAACTCAAGAAATGGAAATCATTGACCACTCCGATTACCTGTCCATCATTAGCCGCCTGGTTGTTGGGCATTAATCCCCATTGAACTCTTTTTCCCAATGGCTTATCTTCCCAACCAAATACTTTAGCCGCGTGTTCGTTAATGATAAATGCTTGTTGTCTATCCGTGCTTCTACTTTTATCAAAATTTCTTCCTTCTACTATTTCTAAACCCAACACATCAATAAAGTAATCATCTACAAAAATGAAACTCACCGTTTGTTCCTTCAACATACTGTCTTTTTCAACTCGAAACATAAGTTGCCCCACTCGTCCTGTTGGCAAGCGAGACAGAGAAACGGATTCTACTCTACTATCGTTCCTTAATTCCTCTACCCAAATTGGAGTCTGCTTGCTAACAGTTGTATCCGAAGGAATTCGAATGCTCACCATATTCTCACGATCAAATCCCAAATTCATAGAACGCATGAATTGCATTTGTTCGTTAATTAAAATGGTGCCAGTAATCATGAAAATAGAGAAAAGGAATTGTACTAGAATTAACACCTTCCGAATGCCCCCTACTCCAGAACTTTTAGGAATAGCTCCTTTTAAGACGACGGCTGGGTTGAAAGAACTCAGCACCATTGCTGGATAACTACTCGCTAATATGCCTACTAAAACAATGATCGAAAGTAGCACCATTAAATTCGGGCCTGAGAAAATCGCGGCAGTTGTGAGTGCTTTTCCTGTCACATTATTAAATGTTCCCAACCAGAGTTCAACCATAGCTAAACCTACGATGGCAGCAATAATTGTTAACAATAAAGATTCTCCAATAAAACTTCCAATTAATTCCTTCCGCTCCGCACCCAACGTTTTTCTTACGCCTATTTCTTTGGCCCTTTTACTGCTCTGAGCTAAACTCAAGTTAATGTAATTGATACTTGCTATGATGAGAATAAAGAAGGCCAATAAAGAAAAAATATAGATGTAATTGATGTTTCCTTTTGGCAAGTCATACTCTCTTCCGCTATCGAAATGCACCTCTTTAAGTGGCGTAATAAAATAAGTCAAGCCTGCTTCTATTTGATTCGCTTCAGACCAAGGTTGAACATGCTTTTTTTCAAAAGCAATCATCTTTTCTTCAAAATCGGCAACATCAGGCACATCATTGAACAGCAAAAAGGTATAAAATCCGATGCGAAACCAGTCCTGATTTCGCGCTTGATGAAAACTTGCAGGTAAGGTATTGATGGAAACCAATGCATTTATGGGTATCTCAGAATTAGAAGGAATATCAGCTATTACAGCGGTTACTGTTAAAAATGAATTATTAATCTTCATCTGCTTGCCAATCGGATCCTCTTCTCCAAAAAATTGGTCTGAGGTACTTTTTGTGATAACAATTGACTTTGGCGCGTTTAATAAGTTGGTGGTTTCTCCGTTAATAATGTCATAGGTGAATACATCAAATATGGTGCTGTCCGTAAACCAAACATTTGTCAAATTAATAACCTTATCGTTATAGCTTAATTCTGAGCCACTAGCCCCACCAGCTGACATAAAGCGAACATAATTTTCAACTTCAGGAAAGTCTTCAAGAATTGCTGGACCAGAAGCAAGATCAGTCAAAGCGGTGTTGGTTTCCCCACTAAAGCTCATAATGTTAGTCAAACGTGCAATGCGGTCCCTTTTTTCATGATGCAAATCATAGCTTGTTTCATCAATCACATACATGGCAATGAACAGGCAACTAGAAATTCCCAATGCCAGCCCAACAATGCTGATCAACGAGTAAATCTTATTTCGCAAAAGCTTACGAAAAGTTATTTTTAAAAAATTTGAATTCATGTCTTAGTTTTTAAATGGCAGGTACCGTTTTATTAGTCGTTTCGTTCACAACTTTCCCATCTAACAATCGAATGGTTCTAGAAGAATAATTGGCGTCGTGCTGCGAATGCGTTACCATTACGATAGTAGTTCCCAATTCATTCAGTTGAGTCAATAATTCCATTACCTCCTTGCCATTTTTACTGTCTAAATTTCCCGTTGGCTCATCGGCCAAAATCAGCTTGGGTTTCGCTACTAGAGCCCTGGCTATGGCCACTCTTTGTTGCTGACCTCCGCTAAGTTGTTGTGGGAAGTGCTTTGCTCTATGTCCTATGCCTACTCTTTCTAAAATTTGTGTTACTTTTTCTTTGCGCTCACTTTTTTCTACCTTCAAATAAATCAATGGTAACTCCACATTTTCAAATACGCTTAACTCATCAATCAAATTGAAATTCTGAAAGACAAAGCCCATATTCTGCTTTCGATAATTGGCTCTTTTCTGCTCGTTGAAAGAAGACACTTCGGTGTCATTGAAAAAATACTTCCCATCAGAAGGGGAATCCAACAATCCAATTACGTTTAGCAATGTAGATTTTCCACAACCAGATTCTCCCATGATGGAAACAAACTCTCCTTCTTTCACCTCAAGGTTTAACTCATTAAGTGCGGTGGTTTCAATTTCCTCCGTTCGATAGACTTTACTTAGGTTTTGAATGTTAATCATAATTGTATTTATTGAATGAGTATTATTTTTTCCGCGTCGCCAAAGGCATTGTAACTTGAGGTAATGATTTTTTCTCCTTTTGATAGCCCTTCTATAATCTCTATAAATTCAGGATTTTGATTTCCCAATTTGACTTGTCTTCTGAAGGCTTCACCACCCTCTACTACATAAACATATTTCCCTCCGTTACTCTGGCTAAAACTTCCTCTAGAAACCAACAGAGCCTGTTTTACAGCACTTAATTCCAAACGAACTTGAACATTTTGACCTCTTCTAATGTTTTGTGGAAGTAAAGAATCAGAGAACATCAATTGCACTTCAAATTGACCTGTCTCTTATACACATCTCCGAGCCCACGAGACAGGCAGAAATCTCG
>CAJXRL010000007.1 GCA_913059105.1 uncultured Flavobacteriales bacterium | reverse complement strand
CTACACAGAGTAGATCGTCGGCAGCGTCAGATGTGTATAAGAGACAGCTCTTGCACCGCCAAACATCCTAGTCATATTAGCAACGCTAGATACATCCCAGGAACTGATGTCTTGATTGAAGACTCTTGCTTGGATAAACATATTACTCATCTCCATTACATTTGAAACATCCCAAGAACTGATGCTTTGATTAAATGCCTTTGCTTTATAAAACATGCTATTCATAGAAGTCACATTTGAAACATCCCAAGAACTGATGTCTTGATTGAAGGTATCTGCATCACTAAACATATTACCCATATTAGTGATTTTTGAAACACAAACTTTTGAGATGTCCGTTCCATTGACAATCATTGTTCTTAAAATAAGCGAATCAACAACGGTAAAAATAACTCCATTTACTGATCCAGAATTTCCAACTTGAGCTGAAGGATGTGCTTTGATTGTTACGCCATTATTATCGAGATAAAGTATTGATGGTGATTTACCTAATATAGATTCGTCATCTTTTTCACAAGCAAACAAAATAAGGGATATTAGGAAGAGTAGAATTTTGCCAATTTTCATAACGGATAACATTAAATTATTGTAAAAACACGAAATAAGCTCAAAATTAAAAGTGCTTAGAAAATTTGTGTGAGTATAAAAAAAGGCTTACCTCAAATAAATGAGATAAGCCTTTGATACTAATAGTGATCGAGACAGGATTCGAACCTGTGACCGTCTGCTTAGAAGGCAGATGCTCTATCCAACTGAGCTACTCGACCTAGTTTCTTATAAAAACAAAGCCCTCCACCTAAAGGAGGAAGGCTTTGCGGTCCGGACGAGACTCGAACTCGCGACCCCCTGCGTGACAGGCAGGTATTCTAACCAACTGAACTACCGGACCAAGATTTTTATGAGCTTTCCTGTTTTTCAACGGGACGGCAAATTTATAATAAATTTTCATTTTGGAACGTAAAACATTGAAAAAAATGCAAAATATTTTAAGCAGATAAATAGAGCTTTAAATATCATTATTTTACCGTTTACAATACCCCATTTAAAATGAACTAAAAGTATCCTTACCTTCGGACTCAATCAAACTACAATTATGAAAAATTTATTTTTAGCAGCTGCGTTTGTTTTTGGATTAATCGCAAACGCCCAACAAGGTTTAACCTATCAAAAGCCTTCGCAAGAAATTCTAGATTTGGTAGATGTTAATTTGGCGCCTTCTGTATTAATGGACGACAAAAAAGAAAACGTAATTCTTCTTTATCGAAATGCATATAAATCGATAGAAGACTTATCACAAAAGGAATTGAGATTAGGTGGTTTAAGAATTGACCCTAAAACAAATATTGGTAGTAGGACAAACTATTATTACACCGCAAAAATTAAACGGATGGCTAAGCTTTCTGCAGAGCCTCTAGAGATTAGTGGTATGCCAAAAGGCGCAAAGCTTTCTAATTTTGTTTGGTCCGGGGACCAAAGTAAGATAGCATTTACCAATACCACCAAGCAAGGTGTAGCGGTGTGGGTCCTAAACATAAAAAAGGCAGAAGTTCAAAAGATAACTGATCCATCAGTAAATGCAAATTTGGGTGATGTGATAAATTGGTTTAAAGATGGCAATTCTCTCTTGGTTAAAATGATTTCAAAAGAAAGAAAACCATTAATTGATACTAAAGAGGCGGTGCCTGAAGGACCAACCGTTTCAGAAAATAACGGTAAAAAAGCGCAAAATAGAACCTACCAAGATTTAATTAAAAATCCGAACGACGAATTTAATTTCGAACAATTGGCCCTTTCTAAAATTGTAAAAGTTAATCTTAATGGTTCGGTTGCCGATTGGCTTCCATCTGCCATGTATAAAAGTGTAAGTTTTTCTCCAGATGGAGAATACGTAATGGTTAGTACAGTAGAGAAGCCTTTCTCTTACTTAGTTACTTATGGTCGATTTCCTAGTAAAACAATGATTTATGACAAAGATGCAACAGCGGTTCAAAAATTATTGGAGGTTCCTTTAATTGAGGACTTACCAAAAGGATTTATGGCGGTACGAACTGGCAAAAGAAGCTATCGTTGGAGAGTAGATAAACCTTCAACTTTAGTTTATGCCATGGCGTTAGATGAAGGGGACCCTGCAAAAGTAGTTCAATACAGAGATGAAGTGTTTGAAGTTGAAGCGCCATTTAATGGTGAAGGAAGAAGTATACTTAAAACAATTAACCGGTTTAGGTACATTACTTGGGGAACAGATAATTTAGCTATCGGTTACGATTATTGGTGGAATACGAGGAATACGAAGACGTATCAATTCGACCCATCTAACAATAAGGTGGCCGCCAAAATACTGTACGATAGAAATTATCAAGACCAGTATTCCGATCCAGGAAGTTTTGAAACGAAACTAAATCAATTTGCTAAGAATGTATTAGATGTCACCAACAACAAGGCTTATATGATTGGTAACGGCCTTACTGCAAAAGGGCAATTCCCATTTTTAAATGAGTTCGACTTCTCCAATGGTAAAACAACAAAGCTGTATACTTCAAACATAGAAGGGAAAAAGGAAGATTTAAGAAGTTTTGATTCAGAAAAGCAGCAATTGTTGGTTCGAATCGAATCAGCTTCAGAATACCCTAATTATTTTTTTAGGGGTTTAGGAGATAAGAAACTGGATCAAATAACTGCCTTTGAGAATCCATTTAAAAGTATTCAGAATGTAAAAAAAGAGGTAATTAATTACAAAAGGGACGATGGGTTAGATTTGTCGGGAACAATGTACTTGCCGGTGGGATATGAAGAAGGGAAAAAATATCCAATGATTTTGTGGGCTTACCCTAGAGAGTATAAAGATAAATCAAGTGCGGGACAAAATACTCAGAACCCGAATAAATTTACCTACCCATATTATGGTTCTCCTGTGTATTGGGTAACAAAAGGATACGTAGTGTTGGATAATGCAACTTTCCCAATTGTTGGAGAGGGAGAGGAACAACCAAACGATTTATTCCGAAAGCAATTAGTAGCAAATGCAAAAGCTGCAATTGATGCTGCAGATGAATTTGGCCTTATTGATCGAAATAAAGTAGCAGTAGGAGGGCATTCTTATGGCGCTTTTATGGTGGCGAATCTACTTTCGCATTCAGATTTATTTGCAGCAGGGATAGCACGAAGCGGCGCTTATAACAGGACATTAACTCCATTCGGTTTTCAAAGTGAAGAACGGAATTATTGGGAAGCTCCAGAGGTATACAATACTATGTCTCCTTTTATGCATGCGGAAAAAATGAAAACGCCTCTTTTGTTAATTCATGGCGAAGCAGATAACAATTCCGGTACCTACCCAATGCAATCTGAACGATATTTTAATGCTTTGAAAGGATTAGGAGCAACTGTTAGATTGGTCATTTTGCCAAAAGAAAGTCACGGATATCGTGCCAAAGAGAGCATTCTGCACTTGTTATGGGAGCAAGATCAATGGCTAGATAAGTATGTGAAGAATAAGGAATAGTTAAGATTTAATTGATGCGCTCTTTGCACCCTACATTGCATAAACACAATATGGTTTTATAATTATAAATTGAACTGTAATATGCTGTGATTCTACGAGGTATTTAGAATTAAAAGGGTATTTAGTTTGATGGAAAATTTTGATTCTCATGAGCTAAGGGGAACATGATGTTTGCGAATAAGAGTTGTGAAAACTAAATGCAAACGTTTCCTGAGTGCAGTTTTTAGAACTTTTATTTTTATATAAGCGGTGCTATGGTCATTTGGGTAGCTTTAATTTACTACTTGTTTGCAGTATCTTTATTTTTCAATTTAATAACTAAACAATACATAATTCCAATATGAAAAGCACATTGAATTTCAGAACAGGTTTACTACTTGTTGCGACCTTATTTTCTTTTGTACTTGCAAGCCCATCCGCTCAAGCACAAAAGAAGAAATCTAAAAAAGGAACAGCACCCAAAGCGGCACCGGCTAAGAAAGGTGGACCTAAACCATATGCCAAAGTAATCACCAAGGATGCAGAATCTGATACCGGCCTTTTTAGTGTACATAGAGTAGATGCCAAACATTATTTTGAATTGCCAAAAGATTTATTGGAAAAAGAAATCTTGGTAGTAAGCAGAATCTCAGGTCACGTGAAAGGTTTAAACTTTGGCGGAGCAGGAATGAAGTCAAGACCGCAGCAAGTCATTCGGTTTCAGCAATTGCATAATAAAATTCTAATGCGTTCTGTATCGTACAACAATGTGGCTGAGGAAGGAACTCCTATTTATACTTCTGTTGTCAATAACAATTTTGAACCAATAATAAGTACGTTTCCAATAGCTGCGTTTTCAAAAGATACAGCATCTGTAGTAATTGATGTTACTAGCCTATTTACGACGGATGTTGAAATGATTGGAGCACTAGGCAGTTCTCAGCGAAAGAATTTTAAGATAAAAGGACTAGATAAGACTCGATCACTTATTACTGGGATGGATGCTTTTCCAGAAAATGTTCAAGTGAAGCACATTTTGACCTACCGCGGTGGAGCGCTTCCAGCAAATAGAACTACAGGAACTTTATCTATAGGAATGACACAGTCATTTATATTATTGCCTGAGGTTCCTATGGAGCCAAGGTATGCCGATAGCAGAGTTGGATTCTTTTCGTTACGACAAATAGATTATGGTTCGGAAGAGCAAAAAGCTAAAACAAGAAGATTAATTACTAGATGGAGGTTAGAGCCAAAGGATTGGGATGCGTATAACCGTGGGGAGTTAGTAGAGCCTGTTAAACCAATTGTTTATTACATTGGTGCCGGAACTCCTGAAAAGTGGAAAAAGTACATCAAACAAGGAGTTGACGATTGGGCAAAAGCGTTCGAAAGTGCAGGTTTTAAAAATGCCATTCGAGGAGAATATGCCCCAACTGCAGAAGAAGATCCAGACTGGTCACCTGAAGATGTTCGATATTCTGTGATTAGATATATCGCTACGGATATTCAAAATGCTCAAGGGCCACATGTGCACGATCCAAGATCAGGAGAAATATTGGAAAGTGATATCCTATGGTACCATAACATAATGAACTTACTTCGGAATTGGTATTTTATACATACTGCAGCAATTAATCCTGAAGCAAGAGGTGTAAAGTTTGATGATGAAGTAATGGGTCAACTAATTCGTTTTGTGGCAGCACATGAAGTGGGACATACTTTAGGTTTACCTCATAACATGGGGTCAAGTGTGGCGTATCCTGTTGATTCGTTGAGGTCGCCTAGTTTTACGTCAACACATGGAACAGCTCCTTCAATTATGGATTATGCTCGTTTCAATTATATTGCTCAACCAGGTGATGGTGTAACTAGCTTTTTTCCGCAAATTGGGGAGTACGATGACTGGTCAATTGAGTTTGGATATAAGTTGTTAGGTAAGGAGGTTACTGCTGCTCAAGAAGAAGCTGAAATTGACAAGTGGATTATTGCAAAAGCAGGTCAGCCACAATTTCATTTTGGAAGACAGCAAGGTTTACCTACAGATCCAACTGCTCAAACAGAGGATTTAGGTGACGACGCAATGAATGCAAGTACTTTAGGTATTGAGAACTTAAAGAGAATTAACAATAAGTTGTTAGAATGGGGAACGGTAGAAGGTGAAGAGTATAATGATTTGAGTGAATTGTACAATGCGATGGTTGGTCAATACAGAAGGTATATGGGCCATGTTACTTCTAATGTTGGAGGTATTGAGGGTAATAATAAAACTGCTGATCAAGATGGAGTTGTTTATTCGCATACTGCAAAGGCCGATCAGAAAAGAGCAGTGCAGTTTTTAAACAAGCAATTATTTACTACGCCGGAATGGATTATCAAACCTGAAATTTTAGCAAGAATTGAAGCGCAAGGTAATGTTAACCGAATTAAATCTATGCAAGAGCGTGCGCTGAGTAGCTTGCTTTCAGATAGGCGTTTGTACAGAATGATTGAAAACGAAGCCATTAATGGATCTTCTGCTTATGTAATTTCTGATTTGATGAAAGACTTGGAAAAGGGAATTTTTAGTGAATTGGCTTCAGGGAAGAAAATTGATTTGTACCGTAGAAACTTGCAAAAAGTATATGTTGCTGAATTAATTGAGTTGTTAGAAGATGAGAAATCAACGTATCAAAACTCCGATATTCCTTCTTTGGCCAGAGCAAGTTTGGTTAGTCTTAAATCTAAATCAAAAAGCGGAGCAGGGAGACAGTCTGGTGTTTCAAGAGCTCACTTACAGGATTTAGCTGCAAGAATAGAAAAGGCTTTATCTGCCGATAGAAATTAATAAATTTAATTTGTACGAAATGAATGGGGTGGGCGGAAAGTCTGCCCTATTTTTTTGTTTCAACTTTTTCTGAATTCAATTCCAACGAACTTATAAATTCTTGTAATTCTGGTAAAGAATCTGAGTCAATTAGTTCGGTATTGATGTATAGTTCTTTTTTTCCAGCTTGTAGAATGTAATCTCCAGCAAATTTTCTGAAGGAAGCGATTTCATCTAAATTTAGACTAGTTCCAAAAAGAGCATTTTCTTTTATTACGCCATCTTGAATAGAAATGTATTGAAATCTAGTGTTATAGACGTACATGCTGAAGTAAATCAGACCCATAACTAAGTATCCATAATCGGTCCAGTTTGAATTCTCATTAAAGAATAGAGAACTTACTCCGAACACAAGCCACAATATGCCAATTACTAGATTAGCATATAGTTTTTTCTTTTTATATCTAAATTTCATAAAATCTATAAATTGAGTGTGTTAGATATAGCAAAATGATACTTGAAGATTGGAAAGCTACAAAAAATAGAGTTATTTGCTCTTTAGGACCTCAATATCTACAACACTTGACTTCAATATTTTTAAAATCAAATCTCTAAAAAGATCTTGGTTTTTGTGATTGGCTAAAATTTTCTCATCTCGTACCACCTTGTTTAAAAACAGTTTTATTTTCTCTAGAAGGGCTAAATATTTTTTTAGTCCTGGGCGCTGAGTGATAAATTCTGAATTATTTAACACTTCCAACGGAATCATGTCCTGGTCAGTTCTATTAAATGCCATCATATAGATGCCAAACGTCAATTTAGTGACACCATTTGGAATGTAGTTCGGGTTTCCATTTGCATAACCGTTACAGATACTTTGCAGCAGATTAGCTGCCTCAAGCTCATCGTCTTTTAAAAAGTCTGAATTCTTCTTTGATAAAAAACTAAAAAGTCCCATTCTTAACTATTTTAATTCTAATAATACAACATTCTCAACATGGTGTGTATGAGGAAACATATCAACTGGCTGAACTTTGGTGACCTTGTATTTTTCATCTAATAATTGCAAATCTCTCGCTTGCGTAGCCGGGTTGCAACTCACATAGATAATACGATTTGCCTCTAGCTTTAACATTACATCAATTACATCTTGATGCATTCCGGCCCTAGGAGGATCGGTAATAATTACATCTGGTTGACCGTTTTTGTCAACAAATTCACTGGTAAACACATCTTTCATATCGCCTGCATAGAAAACGGTATTGTCAATGTCATTATTGTTGGCATTCAATTTAGCATCTATTATTGCATCTTCAACATATTCTACACCAACTACTTTTTTAGCCTTGCCAGCTACAAAGTTGGCAATGGTTCCAGTGCCGGTATATAAATCGTAAACCGTTTCGGTCGCCTGTATGTTTGCAAACTCTGCCGTAATTCTATATAATTCTGCTGCTTGTGCAGAATTGGTTTGGTAAAACGACTTTGGTCCAATCTTAAATTTTAAAACCTGTTCGCTACCAAAGGCTTTCATTTCTTCGAAAATGTGATTTTTTCCGCTGAAGCATTCAATTTCTAAATCTCCAATGGTGTCATTTCGTTTACCATTTATGACATATAGAATAGAAGTAATCTGAGGGAACGCTTCTTTAAATTCAGTCAGCATTTTTGTGCGGATCTCCTCTTGAGCTTCATAAAGCGAAAAGATGACCATTACTTCTCCATTGCTCGAAGTCCTTACGGTAAGGTTTCGTAAAAAGCCAACCTGTTCTCTTAGGTCAAAGAATTCTAAATTATGATCAATGGCGTATTTTTTCACCCAATCTCTAATTGAATTTGAAGGCTCAGCTTGTAACCAACATTTTTCAACGTTCAATACTTTATCAAATCTGCCTGGAACGTGAAATCCTAATGCGTTTCTATTGTCAAAGCTTTCACCAGATTCTACTTGTTCTTGCGTTAACCACTCTTTGTTGGAGAAGGTGAACTCCAATTTATTCCTGTAAAATGTAGTTTCTTTAGAAGGTAAAATCGTCTCTATTTCTGGTAATTCAACTTTCGCAATACGCGTTAACGCATCGTAAACCGTACGTTGTTTATTTGCCAATTGGTCTTCGTAGCTAATAAACTGCCACTTGCAACCACCGCAAACTCCAAAATGCTCGCAAAATGGCTCAACCCTTTTATCAGAATAGGAATGAAATTTAGTTACTCTACCTTCCATATAGCTTTTACGCTTCTTGGTGATTTGAATGTCAACAACGTCACCCGGAACAGTTTGAGGAACAAAGACTACTTTTTCATCTACTCTAGCTAAAGATTTACCTTCTGCAGCGGTATCTAAAATAGTTACGTTCTCTAAAAGAGGCTTTCGATTTCTGTTCTTTCTTCCCATGCTGCAAAAATACCATCTTTCTTGTGCTTCACCTTTAGCTTTCGTTCAATTTTAAATATCTTTGTTAAGAGTCGAAAATAGAACAAAAAGATATACCATTATGATGACAGATACTAAGAAGTCGAGCGAAGAATTAATCGCTATTGAAGAGAAGCATGGAGCGCATAATTATCATCCACTGCCAGTAGTTTTGAGCAAAGGAGAAGGAGTTCATGTTTGGGATGTTGAAGGAAAGCATTATTATGATTTTTTGTCGGCGTATTCTGCCGTAAATCAAGGGCATTGTCATCCAAAAATTATTGATGCCATGAAAACTCAAGCAGAAACATTGACTTTAACTTCTCGTGCTTTTTACAACGATGTATTAGGAGAGTACGAAGAATACGTGACTAATTTTTTCGATTACGATAAAGTTTTACCAATGAACACTGGAGCTGAAGCAGTGGAAACGGCGATTAAGTTATGTAGAAAATATGCTTACGAGAAAAAAGCAATTGCAGAAGACCAAGCAACAATTATAGTTTGTGAAGGAAATTTTCATGGTAGAACAACAACAATAGTGTCGTTTTCAGACGATGCTGATGCACGAAAAAATTACGGTCCGTTTACACCTGGATTTGTAAGCATTCCTTACAATGATTTAAATGCACTGGAACAAGCGCTGAAATTGCCAAACATAGTAGGAATGTTGGTAGAGCCCATTCAAGGTGAAGCAGGAGTTTACACTCCCGATGAAGATTACATTGAAAGTGCTTGTAAGATGGTTCAAGCAGCAGGCGGATTGTTTATTGCAGATGAGGTACAAACTGGTGTTGCACGAACTGGTCGTTTATTGGCAGTATGTAAAGGCTGTACTTGCGAAACACCAAAATGTGATTCTAAAGCAGGGTTTAAACCAGATGTTTTGATTTTAGGAAAAGCCCTTTCGGGAGGAGTATATCCGGTAAGTGCAGTGCTGGCCAACGATGAAATTATGATGGTGATTAAGCCGGGTCAGCATGGTTCTACCTTTGGTGGAAACCCAGTTGCTGCAAAGGTTGCGATAGCTGCTTTAGAAGTTGTAAGAGAAGAGAAATTAGCTGAAAGAGCAGAGAAACTTGGAATTATTTTTAGAGCGGAAATTCAAAAGTTAGTAGATGAATCTGACTTGCTTATAAAAGTAAGGGGAAAAGGATTGTTGAATGCAATTGTAATTAACGATACAGAAGATAGTTCAACCGCTTGGGATCTATGTATGAAGTTAAGAGATAACGGATTGCTGGCAAAACCTACTCACGGTAATATTATCCGTTTTGCACCGCCTTTGGTGATGACAGAGGAGCAATTACACGAATGTGTTGGAATTATTCGAAAAACGGTAACTGAGTTCCCAAGTCGTTAATGCTTTCAGATTTGTCACATTGAGCGGAAAAGTTTACACTGAGCATTGACGAAGTGAAATGTAGATAAATCGAAATAATATTTAATTAAGTTCATGTCAAACACCTTTGAAATATTAGCCTATGTTGGTGCAATAGCTTTTCCACTATTTGCATTGTTAGATATTTACAGAAGGCGAGGAGCGTTCAACTTTGACTTGTTGGTTTGGGTTTTTGCGGTAGTTTTGATTCCTTTTTTAGGAACAGTCCTCTATTATTTAATAGGAACGAAGAAGCTGCGATAATTGGTAAAGATTATGCACAAAAAAAGCCTCCCATTTCAAATTGAAATGGGAGGCTTTTTTTGTGATCTGAAGAGAACTACAGGGAACTTGATTTGTTAAATTATCTGCTGCTTTTCTTATTCTGAACTAAGTCAATATCATATTTATTGTTTAATGAGCAACTCCTTTTTACTACCGTGTTTTGTCACAATTTCAAGGATGTAATTCCCTTGAGGGATATCTGCGACATGCAAGGTTTTCTCCGAACTAGATTTAACAACTTTACCAAGCATAGAATAAATAGTTACTCGATCGACAGGAATTTTTGATTCAATTGTAATTTTGTTGGTTGTAGGGTTAGGGTAAAATTGGATGCTAGACTCCCAAGCATTTTCTTCTATTCCAATAGCGAAACAATCATAAGTATCACCGCCGAATGACCATCCATCTGCAATTAACAGTGAACGAGCACTATCACCTAAACAATAACTAAGTTGATCTGCTCCAAATGTTACATTCATTAAGTGTGGTTTCGTTTGCCACGAAATTAGAATTTTATCATAATTGGTTCGAGATAAACCACTGTAATCAAAAAGACTGACCATAGATCGTATATTTTGAATATCCCAGTCACTAAGGTCTTGGTCAAACTGTCCAGCAAATAAAAACATTCCATCTGTGTTAATTACTGAACGCATATTCCAATTACTTATGTCTTGGTTAAAAGCAGAAGATGCAAACATAACGTCCATATCATAGACGTTTAATACGTTCCAACTACTAATGTCCTGGTTAAATATATATGCACCGGCAAACATTCCTACCATGGACCTAACGTTTGAGACATCCCAATTGCTTATGTTTCCATTAAAGTTAATCGCATTTTCGAATACATAACCCATACTTGTAATTGTAGATACATCCCAATTATTCAGGTCTGCGTTGAAGGAGGATGCTCCGTTAAACATGTTGTAAAGACTTGTAATATTAGTTAGATCGGGAGCATCAGTTGCATTGTTGGTTAAATTAGAACAGTTTGAAAAAGCATTTTCAAGATTCTGCCAAGGATTAGTTCCCCATTGTTCAATTGAAATCAGTTTTTTCTGATCGTAATAAGTGGTATTTGGAAAAACTTCTATTGAAGTAAAATGGATACTGGGATAAGTTCCTCTTATTCTCATAGTGTACGCACCAGGACTAGGGTATTGAATTAATATACTTGTATCTACTCCAATGGTGTCGAATATTCCATCATTATCCCAATCGATATCAAAGTTGTAATTATAAGATGTATCAACTTCAATGTAGATGGCACTATCATTCGAGAATCCCGTAGAATCTGTTTGCCAGGTAGTCACAAATTGAGTGGAGTCTTTTTGGGCTTGAACAGCAGAAAACAGAATAAAGCAGAATAGGGTAATTAGTAGTGCAGTTGTTTTTTTCATCGTTGTGTTTTTTACAAGACACTAGGGATGTGTGAATTGTCTACTAACAAAAAAGCCCCTTCGTTGGAAGGGGCTTTTTAATTAATGTAATGACTATCTACTAATAGTAAATCAATCTTCTTACCTGAGCAAAATACTTTGCCAATCTAATTACTTGTTTGGTGTAACCGAATTCATTGTCGTACCAAACATAAAGAACAACGTTCTTTTTATCTGGAGAAATCAAGGTTGCAGGACTGTCATAAACCGAGCAGCAAGAATTTCCAATAATATCTGAAGAAACTGTTTCGTTATCGGTTCCAAAATAAATTTGGTTTACCAATTCCCCTTCTAAAGCTGCTTTTCTTAAAATAGTATTTACTTCTTCAATGTTTGTCTCTTTTTCTACAGACAAGTTCATAATAGCCAATGAACCGTTAGGTGTAGGAACTCTAACTGCATTTGCCGTTAATTTATTAGCCAATGCAGGAATTACTTTGGTTACAGCTTTACCTGCACCAGTTTCTGTAATTACCATATTAATGGCAGCCGAACGACCTCTTCTTGTTTTCTTGTGCATGTTGTCCAACAAGTTTTGATCGTTGGTGTATGCATGTACTGTTTCAATGTGTCCTTTTTCCACACCTAAAGTATCGTTAATTACCTTTAAAACGGGTACGATAGCATTTGTGGTACAAGATGCAGCGGAAAGAATGTTATGAGTTTCTAAATCTACATCCGTCTTGTGATTCACTCCATATACAATGTTTGGTATCTCAGCACCTGGGGCAGTCAAAATAACTTTTGAAACTCCTTTCGATTTCAAGTGACGACTAAGTGCTTCTTTATTGTTAAAAACACCTGTGTTATCAATTACCAAGGCATCTTTAATTCCGTATGCAGTGTAATCGATCTCATCAGGCTGCTGCCCATCAATCATTTGAACAGTTTGACCATTAATGGTCATCGTTCTGTTATCGGTATCCACTTCAACAGACCCATTAAATGCACCGTGAACTGAATCACTTCTGAGCAACGAAGCTCTTTTCTCTAATGCAACAGCATTGTCACCTCTTGTAACAATTGCTCTTAATCTAAGTTGTTGACCTTTTCCTGCTTGCTTCACTAATTCACGAGCAGCAATTCTACCAATCCTACCAAAGCCATAAAGAATAACATCTTTTGGCTCAATAGCATCTTTTTTGCCTCCAACGATGTGACTTAATTTAGCTTTAACAAAATCAGATTTGGAAGTGTAGTTTGAGCCTTCATCTTTCCAATCAGCAGCTAATTTTCCAATATCTATTTTCGAAGGAGCTAGGTCAATATTTAGTAATTCTTTCGCTAAATCAGCAGTATCGTAAATATCAACCTCTTTGTTCGTTATATTTTGTGCGTTTTTGTGCATTTTCAATAACTCAGAGATACTTCTATCTACCAAGTGGTCTCTGAAAAGAACTAATTCAACTGATTGTCCATAGAGCAATTGACCTAGGGTATTGTTAAGGTCTACCGCTCTTTTTTCACGGTCAACATAGCTATTTAACTCTGATTCAAATTCTACAGCATTTTTCATTTCTGTGATGTGTTTTTTAATGGTTAAGAGAGTGTTATTTTAGGTTTGCAAAATTCGGTAAAATAAAACTTAAATAAAAGAGAATTGAAAAACAAAAAAACTCTCCAATCGCAGGCTATTTCTACAATTGGAGAGTTTTACTAAAGGTGAATTATACTATAAGCCAACGCCGTAATATGCCTTTCTGCCATTTGGGTATACACCTTGTAACAAAACGCCTTCATTTTCTTTTTGCGATAGTATATCCAGTAGATGCGTTACATCTTTTACTACCGTTTTATCTACTTTAGTAATGATAAAGCTTTCACCAATATTGGCATTCATAAATTTCCCAGGAAAGATAGATTCAATTTGAGCACCGCCTACGACGTCTAAGTTTTCTTTTAGCTCTTTATCCACCTCAATGAATTTTGCACCTACGGATTTCATTAATGTATTGTGCGAACCCTTAATAATTGAAGTATTTCCTTCCATGTTTTTTAAGCTAACAAGCAGATCCATTTTTTCCCCATCTCGTTGAATTGTAACTGATACCTTATCTCCTGGCCCGTATTCTCCGATTTTTGCTTGTAATTCAGTTGAGGAATTAACTTCTAAACCATCTACCTCCTTAATAATATCGCCTTCTTTCATTCCCGCATCTTTCGCTGACCCTTTATCCATTAATTTGGAAATGTAAATGCCATTCAAATCTTCTACTCCAATTTCTTCAGCTAGTTGCTCATCAATATTTTTAATTTGAACACCAATGTATGCGCGTTGCACCATACCAAAGTTTTTTAAATCACTCACTACTTTACGAACGATGTTAGCCGGTATGGCAAATGAATAGCCTGCAAATGAACCTGTGTTCGATTTTATAGCTGCGTTGATTCCTATTAGTTCACCTTTTGTATTGACTAAAGCACCACCGCTATTTCCTGGATTCACCGCAGCATCTGTTTGTATAAAAGATTCAATAGAAGACGTGCCAGTAAAAGGATCGTTCCGCAGAATATCAATGTCGCGACCTTTTGCAGAGACAATTCCTGCAGTTACAGTAGAAGTGAGATTGAAAGGATTGCCTACCGCCAATACCCATTCGCCAACTTTTATTTGATCCGAATTACCGATAGAAATATAAGGTAAGCCTTCTTCCTCAATTTTTAATAATGCTAAATCGGTGTTCGGGTCTGTCCCAACCAATGTAGCAACATAGGTTTTTTTATTATTTAAGGTGATCTTAATCTGATCTGCTTTTTCAATTACATGGTTGTTGGTAACAATATACCCATCGTTAGAAATAATAACTCCGGACCCAGCTCCTTTAACGGGTTGACGTTGTTTTTGGCTGTAGTTTCCATTGCCGTATAAAAATTGCTTGAAAGGATCAAATCCTTGTTGGTTGTATTCAACCGTTCCCTCAGTTTTTACATGAACTACACCGTTTATAGTTAATTCTGCCGCAGTGGTATAGTCTATACTCGCACCTGGTTCAGTTGAAAGTAGATTGACCAATGAGGTTTTTTCTTGATTTTCTTTGGTTAGTGCAATCACATTTTCAGTTTCGGTGTATTTATACATTGCAATGGACACTACTCCACCTAACAAAGCCATTAAAAAGGCTGTAAATAAATTTTTCATAAGATTAAATTTTTAGCGTTTAACTTCGCACATGCGAACTACGATATAAACGTCATTATTCTTGGAATGATCTATTGGTCGTGTTAAAACATGTTAAGCTCGCAGCTATTGTAAACAGAGGAAAGTATGGGGTTAACATTTTTTAAATATCAGGGAACCGGCAACGATTTTATAATGATCGATGGAAGACAAAAAACGGTCAATTTTTCAGCTGCTGAAATTTCGTCATTATGTGATCGCCGTTTTGGAATTGGTGCTGATGGCTTAATTGTTTTGAAAGAGGAAAAAGGCGTTGATTTTTTAATGGATTACTACAATGCGGATGGATCACAGAGCTTTTGTGGAAATGGAAGTCGCTGTGCCCAAGCATTTGCTCAGAAATTGGGAATGATTGAGAAGCGATCACTTTTTAAAGCAATTGATGGTGTACATGAAGGAAATATAGAAGAAGGACTTTTTGCTACCAAAATGGGGGATATTTCTGAAATACAAAAAGTTGATACCGATTACTTTATTCATACAGGATCGCCACATTACATTCGATACGTTAAAAATGTGGATGAAGTTGACGTTTACAATGAAGGAAGGACAATTCGAAACTCAGAGCCATTTCGGGCAGCAGGAACAAATGTGAATTTTGTAAGTGTATTCAAAGATCATTTAAAAGTACGAACCTATGAAAGGGGAGTGGAAGGTGAAACTTTATCTTGTGGTACAGGAGTTACGGCTGTCGCAATTAGTTTTTTACATCAAATGAATTCCAAAGATTCTGCAGTGAATATCGCCACTAAGGGAGGGAACTTAAGAGTTGAGTTGAACAGAAAGGGCTCCATGAATTTTGAAGATATTTGGCTGGTTGGGCCTGCCAAACTAGTGTTTTCGGGAGAGATTGAGAGCTATAAATTGTCTTAAGAGTAGCTAAAGCGTTCATCTAATTGCTTCAGTCTTAATTTTACGAATTCTCGCATAAGGTCCAACTCTTGCTGGTAGCTATCTCCATCGTAATAATTTTTATCGTCAAGTGGCCATTTTTCGAAATTTTTAGCAACTTGTTCTCGAATAATTTTATCGTTCCGTTGAATGTGCGATTCGAAATTTTTGGCCGAAAGAATGTTTTGTTTTCGAAGTTCGAACCAACGTTTTTTTAGTAGACTCGAATAATTCAAACTAGGAATTTTAAAAAGCCTTTCAATTAAAATAGCACGTTTACAGTCCAATTCACGTTCTAACAAATTCTTTTCATTGTCGCCGTCTCTGCCAAATGAATGGTCGTAATCCCAGATGGCAAATCGCATTGGAACATCTTTATTCAATTTGTACAAAAAGAAGTTTTTTACAATTCCATCACTGTTGTTTGAGAATAGCAATAATAGATGCCAATCCATCACATTTTCAAGATCGACCCACTGTTGCACGTTTTTAGCAAAGTTCCCGTCAGTAGAGTGGAATAAGAAATTCTGAAATTCCTCGATGTAAGCCGTTTTATCTAATTGGTTAATGTTAGGATATTTCTGCTGGTAATAATTCATGGAATCTTGAACCCATGCAAGTTTGTCTTTGTAAAATATAGGAGGGTCTTTGAAAAGAACTGCGCTTGTGTCGTCTTTATCTAGATCCAACATGGAACCATTTATTTCCTGCATTAGGACATATAAGCCTTCATACTTTTTGTTGATGAGCACTTTCACATAAGAACTTTTTGGCGCACAATTTTTAGATCTCATTTCTCTGAAAAGGTCATAGGAAATTTTATGACGCATAAATGTTTTGTCGATATAATTGGCATTCAAAACCCAATCATCGTCTTTTGGAAGGCCGGCTAAACTTAATTTATCCTTTAATTCTAATGAGAATGAATGTTTATAATACCTGCTTGAAGATCCACCCCTACATTTGATTTTTCCAGCTGTAATACTGGAGTCAGAAGTTGAATTGTAATGCACCTTGCAATCTTCTTTTACCTTCCAACCAATGCCGCCTTTTTTTTCTATCGTAATGGTTGGAACTTCATATTGGCTGCATGAAACGAAGAATACCAAACAAGAAATAATAGTGAGATAGCGTTTATTTTGAATCATGGTTGTAGTGCAACTAAAACGAAAAGTCTTCAACAGTAAAGTTACAGTTTTGCGCGCTTTGTTAAAGTTACATTAGCTATTCCTTGCAAAAGGGATTATTTTTTAAAAATCAACTTCCGAGTCACTTTTTCAGTTGAAGTTTCAAGTCTTACAAAGTAAATGCCTCCTCTGGTGATGCTGTCTGTCGATGTAGTATGTACATTTCTACCTGTATTTAGGTTACTTAAATATGTTTCCGAAATAAGAGCTCCTTTAGCGTCTAGAATAGAGATTGTTACATTTTCTCTCTTTAAGAGGGTGAAAGAAATAGTCAATTCGCCTTGGTTTGGATTTGGATATGCCACTAGATTTAAACTGCTGGTACTAGAATAGTTTAATTCATCAATTGATAAAGGAAGTGCCTTTTTTAAATACACTTTAAAAATTTGACTACTTGCTGTACTTTGAGTTCCGTTATTGATGAAAAATAGGTTGGCAGCAGAGCTGCTTATTCCACCATAAATGTAGCCAATCAAAACGCTATCAGTTTGTAAACTGTCAAGCTTGAATACTTCATTGTTATAGTGCGGAAAATTTAAATTGGGTATAAATTCAGATCCTGCTCCAAGTAAGGCTGGCATTTCTTGTGCCAACTTGTATTCAGCCATGCCGCCTAAAGAATCTCGAGTAACTCTGGCAATTGTATTTACAAAGGGTATATTATTATCTTGAACCAATGTACCTAAACTATCATAATACTGTGCTATTCCCCCAAAAAATACAGAATGCATTTCGTTGGATGTTGCAGAATAGATAGGTAAAACGGCACAATGGTAATGATTGTAATATTGGAGAAATGAGTTGTTTGTTGCATAGCTTGAAGAATCGACAGTAACTGAATTCAAGAATGGTAAATCAGCAGTTTGTTGGAACACTCCTGAGAACATAGTAATGCCCTCTTTTCCATTTGGCAGTATCTGAGATTCAGCGTTGTAATCTCTTCTGTGTAAGTTGACACTGTCAGTATAGGAAGGCAGGTGTGCAATGCTGATTAGTGTACCATTATCTGAAAGATTAAATTTTCGGATTGAGTTGGTGTATTCTTGAATAAAACCTGGTCCGTGACTTGGTCCCATAGGATTGTACCTGCCAATAAATTTTTGACCACCAAGAAGGTAATAACTAGAATTTATTTTCTTTAACCTACCACCAGTTACTTGAAATTTAGGATCGGAAATTTGTCTAATAAATGGAGTAATAGCAGTGCTATTAATAACTCCATAAATGACATCTGAAACCTTAATAGCCGTGAGGTTGGCGAAAGTTGTATGATCTGCACCAGCGGCACTATATCCATAACCTCCAACGCAGTATAAATAATCTCCTTCTTGATAAAATTCCATGTTTGTTGAGCTCAAATGCTCTTGAATAGCTACAGGTAAAGAAGTAAGTGGAGCAGACCATTTTTGTTGTGTTATTGGGTCAACCACAATGAGCTGGTTGTTGTGCCCGGCGATGTCGAATGCTGCCCAAGGTTGTCTTCTGTGTAATCCATCTAATCTTCCACCAACAATTAGCCATTTGCCACTATCTTGGCCAAAGGCAAAAGACTGTAAACCAATTAACCCGGATACATTTAACGATTCAATACTAATGTTAAATGGGGCTGTTTGAGAAAAAATAGAACTTGAAATAAATAAGCTTACAAAAAGCAGTGTTGTTTTGGTTGTATTTTTCATCTTATACGGTTTGGAATATTGTACAATACTACTCGTTATTTAGATTATAACCTGTGCCTTTTGTTACACAACTGGTAAAATTAATAATCTGTTCTTTTTATGATTAGTTCAACCTATTGTGATCTTCTTTTAAAACAGTAACGATTGAAATGGGTCATTCTTATACATGGTATAAGCATGCACATGTGGTTCCAATTAATCCCATTAACAAATCTTTCACAAATCATTAACAAGGAGCGCTTGAATAACCTATTATTTTTGAAAAAATATAAACCTTGCCGTATGAAAAATATAAAATACTTTGTTTTGTCATCGATTGTTTTGGGAATAATTTTAGTTGCTAGTGGGTATACTAAAAGTAATTCAGAATCTCAGAACGCTGAAGTTTTTCCTGGAATAAAATACAAACAAATTCAGACTATCAACTTGTTTGTAACTCATGGACATTGCAGTACACCATTTGCAGGTATAGTAAACGATTTGGAAATAAGTTATCCTGAAAGAGGTGATTTAGGCAATCCGTTGGAGAACATGCAAATATCATTTGAAGTAGATCCAAATACATTTAATGTTTGTGCTAAGAAAGAATTAACAGCAAGAATTAAGACACCTGGTTTATTTATTGGGCAAAAGAGTGAAGGGATTACATTCCAATCTACGCAGGTTTATACCATGGGGCTGGATTGGTATCAGGTGAATGGGATCATGTCGATAAAAGGGGTGGATAGAAAGGTGAAGTTATTTGCATCGGGAATAAGAGACTCAAAAGAAGCATTGGCTAGTTCACTTGTTATACAAGGTCAAATGGATTTGTTTGATTGGGGAATTGACTATGACAAGATTGTAAGTGGTAAATCTGATTCCGTTCCAAATAAGTGGATGTATATTAATTTGAGGGTTGATTTGTCTTAAGATAGACGGAAGGTTAAGTTCATTTTTAATCAACGGCAGGTAACGTACAATTTGTGCTTTTACTTCGTGTTAAAGTTTCTACAATAGATATCCGATTTTTCAACAGACTGTAGCGCCTTCAACTCTATATCGTTGTAACTTTTGGATTTGCCCCAATTAAAAAGCTTTTCAAAAAAGGGTAATAGCTTACTGTCTTTAATCTGATTAAGAAAATATTCTTCGTGTTCTTTTTCTTTTATGCCTAAGTCATACAAGTCTTGGTCATGTTCGGTTATCTCTAGTTCATGAAAATAATGCAACATCACAAAGTATTCACAAACGTTACCGCTTTCCAACCTGCCAGCAAAGAAGAAGGGCATGAACCAGCCAATAAAGTAACAGCTAAAAGAAATTAGTTTACCTATTAAATAAAATTTTATTTCATAGAATTTGGAAATGGGAATATCATATTGTTGCATTATTTCTAATACTTTGGCTCGGTGGTGCCACTCATCAGCCTCAATCTGTTTGATTGCAACTTTTTCAGACTCTTTTTTTACGGCATTTGCATGTCCTATATATGCAAAAGAAGCTGCCCTTTCGGCAGAGTATGCTCGTTGTAGTAAATTAATAAGCTTTGGATGATCTATTTTCATAAAACCGTATTATCCATACCTGGGAAAGATGACATAGAATGTTACAGTAAAGATAATGCTAAGCTAGCTATTTGCTATCCAATCCGCTGCTAAATAATCTAGTAAAATTGAAATGATGTTCATCTGATCGGGAATATAAAACCAAGATGTCAGTTCTGACTATCCATCTATGTTCGCTTGATTAAATAACTCTGTATCGTCCAGCATGTATTCTAAAATTGGGCGACATTTATTTTTGCAAGCTGGATAGAAAACTTTGTGTTCTCTTTCGATATTTTCATTGCTCTTTCCCCACCAAAATTCTGCTAAAGCGATTGGTTTTAGTTGACGCTGCATTGCATACTGCAGCAATTTAGGTGCAGCACACTCTCCAGCAGCTGATGGCGGATTTCCATGTAATGAACTCTTAAATATTTGCAATACGTTCTTCTCTTCTCCAAGAAGATTTAAAAATTTATAATTCTCGAAAAGTTGTTCTTGTAGGGCAAACGATTTTTGTTTCCTAGTTTCTTTCAGTGAAATAATTTCAGCTTGATTATTGGAGGCGCTAATTTTGCTTCCAAGTTCTGTTAACTCTTTCATACCCTTATTGATGAAAAAATCATCTGCTGAATCGTCAAAGATGGAAGGAATAAACTTGCTGCAAGTTGCATGTCCAGGTATTTTCCCTGAGATTGTTCCTAAATAGCCAAACGTATTATCTTCTTTTTGAACCACTAGAATTCCAAACATTTTTCCCCTTTGCTTGCTAAAATCATACTTCCACAATTGAGATTCTGAGCGAATGAATTGCTGAAATTCTTTGGCAGCTATGCTCGCAATTATTGGAATAGATGAGCCAAACGGATTGTTGAGCTTCGCAGAAATATTGATCGTTGAGATATCTGTTTTAAAATTAAAAATGAGCTGCTTATCCATATTGTAATTTACAGTAGAGTTTTCTGTGAAATTGCTGTTCTTGCATTCAAAAAGTATGCTTAAAAAGGCAGACACGGCTCTTAATCTTTACAATCTGTTGTAAACAGATTTTTGGCACTTCATTTTCCACCTTTCTTGTTATTTTGGGAAGAATTTATTTTTTGTTCGCTGAAGTTTTTGGGATCTCAACTATCACAGAATTCCTAGTGGTGATATATTTCTTGTAATCACCAATGTGTTCCATTCTTTTAGAAACGGTTTCGTTGTAATTTCCATTTAATCCAATAAGCAACTCTGTAATTTCACGAACGGCATGTTCTCCGCCTTCTTTTGCAGTAATATAATTCGCCAATTTATTGTTGGTAACAAATTCGGTAAAAAGGGGAGATGCACTACGTTTTATACAGAATGAAAGGAGGCAACTCTCTGCTAAAGCTAAATCCAATATGTCGTCAAAAACAAATGCCGTTTGACTAGGGTCTATGGAATAGTTATTTGTTAAATGAGTTAATGCTTCCTTTTTGTTCTTCGTATTCAGATAAACAGCATTTAGATGCTCTCTTTTTGCAAAATCTACCGCTGATAAGTTATTCTCTCCTGTTATTATAGCTGTTACTGGCAGTTCACCATGAAGTAACCAATAACTAAATCTGAGCATATTCAAGCCCATCGAGTCTGGTTCAGAAAATGGACTTCCTTTAAGTTCAGTTTTTACACCCTTGTTAAAGACCCCGTCCCAATCAAAAACAAAGCAGCGAATCTCTTTTAGTTTACCTGCTATTTCTTCAGCAGAATTTAAAAATGTACCGCCTTCCTTCTCAAAAGCTTGTTGAATAAGCATATTAGATAGTATGTTGTATATCAATCAATCCAAAAAAGTTCTCTCCATCCATAACAACCAGTGTATCAACATTATTGGCATGAAATATTTTTCGCGCATCATAAAGTGAGCGATCCAAGCTAATAGAAATCGGAGTTTTATTGTCCATTGAATCGAAGGTAAGGGTCTTAATATCTTCTCTTTGATCGTAAATAAGTCTTCTTAAATCCCCATCTGTAAAAAGCCTGCGAAATGACTTATCTTCATTTATTACGGCAACTGCTCCTAACTTTGATTTTGTCATAAGAAATAATGCATCTGTAATAGTTGCTGAACTTGGAATGGTAACGTTCTCACTAATTGCAACATCACTCACTTTATTCATTAATGCCTTTGTATCATCGATAAATTGATCCGTCCCTATTTGTGTAAAGTGGTTCTGGGTAAGTTTCTGCATTATTTTCCAGGGTACGGTAATCGTATGTGCACCAACAGTCAAAGCATTTTTCACATGCTCTACATTTCGTACCGACGAGAACATAATCTTCGATTTGTAATTGTAGCGTTTTGTAATATCTACACATTGCTGAACTAACCCTAAAGCGTCATGACCTTCATCTTGCAATCTGCCAACCAAAGGGCATACATAAGTTGCACCTGCCGCAAATGCCATATACGCCTGTTGTAGCGTATAAACCAGATGAAGATTAACTTGAAGACCTTGATCGACCAGCATTTTACAAGCTCTAGTTCCTTCTAGGGAAATAGGAATTTTAAATACTGTCTTTTCTTTAGATAATCCTAAATTAATGAGTCTATTCGCTTCTTTAATAATTTCTTCTGCAGTATCACCCAATGCTTCTACCTGAAGTATGTTTACGTATTTAGCTATTTTTAGAATTTGAGCGTCAACATCTTCTATACCTTCTTTTACCATAAAAGTAGGCGTAGTTGTTAAACCTGTTAAGTACCCGAGTTTACTTGCGGTCTTTATTTCTTCTAGATTAACTGAGTCTAAGTAAATTTCCATATCTATTTTCTATAACTTTTTTCTAATGAGTGTATTTCAATTAATGGCTTTAGAAACTCTTCTAAATCGTTAATATTTAATTGACTAGCTGCATCACATAATGCATTTTGAGGATCAGGATGAGTTTCAATAAATAGACCATCAATTCCAGCTGCTACACCAGCTCTTGCTAGGGTTGGAAGATATTCTCGTAATCCACCAGAAGGGTCTGAGCTTGGAATTCCATATTTTCTAATGGAATGTGTGATGTCAAAAATTACAGGATAACCTGTTTGAGCCATGTCGTAAAAACTTCGAGGGTCTACGATTAAATCATTGTACCCGAAAGCATAACCTCTTTCGGTAAGCAGAATGTCTTTGTTTCCGGTCGATTCAATTTTCTCGATAGGTTTAATCATATTTTTCGGAGAAATAAATTGACCATGTTTCAAGTTAATCGTCTTTCCTGTTTTTGCAGCTTCTACAACCAATGTGGTTTGCATACACAAATATGCAGGAATTTGAATGATGTCTAGCACCTCTCCAGCTGCTTTTACTTGCGATGGGAAATGAATATCTGAGACGATAGGAAGGTCGAATTCCAGTTTTATTTTTTGTAGGAGTTTAAGTCCTTCATCTAACCCCGGACCTGCATAGTAGTCAACAGAACTTCTGTTGTCTTTCATGAATGAAGACTTGAATATTACGGGGATGTTTAGTTTCTCAGAAATTTTCTTCAGAGCTTCTGCCGTTCTGAACATGGTACTCTCTTCCTCTATTACGCATGGACCAGATAGTAAGAATAAACTATTCCAATCAATTTTTTTGTTGTCCATTTTGTATTTTAAGTATGCTAATGCCCGCATAAAATATGTTCGGCTTCTGACAAAGATAATGCTTCAATTAACTAATTAGCAAAAAGCGGATGGGATTTGTACTTCTTTTTGGTTTTGCTGAGATTCGATACAAATTTGTGTGAAATCAAACTGCTGCCAAAACTATTTTAACTGTTATACTTTCAGAGTCTTTGTGTTAGGTTATGGCGTGCCTTACCGTCCGTGCTATCAATTATTCGGTCGATTTATATTGCAATTAAGTGTCAATTTGAAAAACTGAAAGGAGCGATTTTGTTTTGCCTGTCAGACCCATTATATCGGATTCAAAATCTACTTCTAATTAGCAAGCTTAATAGGTAAGTTATGAGATCACTTCTTTTTTATTTCATCCATTACTACTGTGAATAATCTGTCTCTTATACACATCTGACGCTGCCGACGATCTACTCTGTGTA
>CAJXRL010000006.1 GCA_913059105.1 uncultured Flavobacteriales bacterium | reverse complement strand
GATCTACACAGAGTAGATCGTCGGCAGCGTCAGATGTGTATAAGAGACAGGCTCTTGAGGTAGGCTATTATAACTATTGCTTTCCTTTATTTTACTCAAATGGAGTCCTCGTTGAAATAATATTTTTGCTATGCTCTCCGTATCTTCAAATTTATTAATACGCATAGCACATTGCATTGCATTATAAAGATCCACAGAATGAATATAATTTACATTTGAAAATCCTTTTTTGTAAAGTTGTAAAGCATTTTTAAAATCTTTATCCAAAATACTCTGTTCAGCATCGTTCGTATATGGATAATATTCTTTTAAATAGTCAACTTCCTTCTCTTCACCGCATGAAAAGAGTAGAACTAAGTAGCACGAATAAATAAAGTTCTTCATTCTACTACTTCTTTCGCATCATCAACATTTCTGCTAATTCAATTAAAGGCTGTTTCAATTCAGTGGCAGCCTTAATTTGATCCAATGCTGCTAGACTTTCATCAAAATAATCCTGCATTGCTGATTTAGTAATCTCTGGAATGTTCAGCTCATTGTACATCCCTAATACACCTGATACTTTTTCTTCGTCAGAAGAATTAGTCGATATTAATTGATCTAATCGATCCGATTGGTTTTTATCAGCTCTTTCCATTGCTGTCAGCATGAGAAAGGTTTTCTTATTCGAAATAATGTCACCCCCTACTCGTTTACCAAAATCTTCTTGTTTGGCATAGCAATCTAAAAAGTCGTCTTGAATTTGAAAAGCAATTCCAATTTTTTCTCCGAATTTATAGATCAATTGGGCATCTTTTTCAGATGCTCCAGATTCAAAAGCTCCTAGTTGTAAACTGCAGGCCAGTAAAACAGCAGTCTTCAAACGAATCATTTCAATGTAATCCTTAGCTGTTACATCATCCCTCGTTTCAAAGTTCATGTCAAACTGCTGTCCTTCACAAACCTCAATTGCAGTTTGGTTAAAAACGGTTAACATTTGACTCAGCTTCTCAGGGTTTCCTTTTGCCAGTAATTGATACGCTTGCACAAACATTACATCGCCAGAAAGTATAGCAACATCTCTATTCCATTTGACATGCACTGCAGGCTTTCCTCGGCGAATTGGCGCTTCGTCCATAATGTCGTCATGCACCAATGTAAAATTGTGAAATACCTCCACAGCCATTGCCAAGTTCATGGCCTTTGTCAAATCACCACCAAACAATTGGGCAGCTAACAAACACAACGTTGGTCGAATTCGCTTTCCTCCCAACCTCATGGTATATCCAATAGGGTCATACAATTCTGCAGGTTTTCCTGAGAAATCGAATTGATTAACCTCAACTTCAACTTGCTGACTCAAATCTTGCCAAGAATAAATCATACTATAAAAAGTAGGAAGGATTATCTATCACCTTTTTAAGTCCCTCCTCTAAAGATAGTGGTTCTTTGCCAAGCAACTGCAACATCTTACCAGTATCGGGTTGTCTTCTTGTCATATCTCCTTCTTCCAAAGGTGGTAAATGAACAATTTTAGAGGTAGAGTTTGCGACTTTAATAATTACCTCTGCAAGCTCTAAAACGGTATAGATTTTATCTGAACCGATGTTCACTACATCATTCATTACTTCATCTTTCATAAAGGCATTTACGCATGCCTGAATGTTATCGTCTACAAAACAGAAAGTTCTTGTTTGAGAACCGTCGCCATAAATGGTGATGTCCTCATTTTTCATTGCTGCAGCAATAAATTTAGATACAACAAAGTCTTTACTCTGAAGTGGCCCGTAGGTATTAAAGAATCTAAATATAGTATAGTCTAAATCATACTCTTGCTTATATGATTTTAGAAATGCCTCCCCAACGTTTTTAACAATTGCATAGGGCAATCGAGAGTTTAATGGTGTAGTATACTCATGTTGCGGTAATTCTACTGGTTCTCCATACACTTCTGATGAAGAAGAGAAGAAAATTCTTTTAACAGATGTATTCTTACACAAATCCAAAACGTTTCTCATTCCTTTCAGATCATCCAACACCATAATTGGATTCTCGATAGTCCGTTTTACGCCAACTACTGCTGCATAATGAAATACATAATCAAAACTATTTCCATAAAAAATACTGGAAATAACCTGATTGTCATTTACATCGCCTTTTATAAACGTAACGTTATCCAACTTTGGGATCCGGGTTACGTCACCCGTCAACAAATTGTCCACTATGGTAATAACATTGGTTTTGTCTTCAGACAATTTATGTGCTAATGAACTACCTATAAATCCTGCTCCTCCAGTAATTAATATTTTCCTTTTACCCACCTTACACTAAATTCATTAAATATGTACCATAACCACTTTTCAAAAGCGGCTCGGCTAATTTTTTCAATTGCGATTTATCAATAAATCCTTGTCTAAAAGCAATTTCTTCCAAACAGCCAATTTTTAATCCTTGGCGTTCTTCAATTACTTCAACAAATTGACCTGCTTGCATTAAAGAAGTAAACGTGCCAGTATCTAACCACGCCGTTCCTCTATCTAATATGGCAACTTGTAATTTCCCTCTTTCCAAGTATACTTTGTTTACATCGGTAATTTCGTACTCTCCACGCACGCTTGGTTCTAATTCTTTTGCAATACTAATGACATCATTATCGTAGAAATAAAGTCCCGGAACCGCAAAATTTGACTTTGGATTCTCCGGTTTTTCTTCAATTGAGATGGCTACTTGATTTTCATCAAATTCAACCACTCCATATCTCTCCGGATCAGAAACATGATACGCATATACAATTCCTCCATCAGGATTATTATTTGCTTGTAACAACTTTCCCATTCCACTTCCGTAGAAAATATTGTCTCCTAAAATTAAAGCCACTTTATCGTCACCAATAAAATCTTCACCAATTACAAAAGCTTGAGCTAAACCATTCGGAATTTCTTGTATCGCGTATTGAAAGCTGCATCCAAATTGAGACCCATCACCTAATAATTTCTTAAAACTTGCATTATCATGCGGAGTGGTAATAATTAAAATTTCACTAATGCCTGCATTCATTAAAACCGACAACGGGTAATAAATCATTGGCTTATCGTAAACAGGCATTAACTGCTTGCTTACTGCCAAAGTTAAAGGGTGAAGCCTAGTACCCGACCCTCCTGCTAATACTATTCCTTTCATAGTTCTAATTTAATACAAGTGCATTATTCTGATTTCCAAATTAAGGATTCTGTATCCCTTTTATTCCAAGCTCATCTAAATCAATGTCCTCTTCTTCATCAAGTAATACAACAATGGACTCAGACTTAAATGCCTTTGTTGTAACCCAATGGTCAAAAAACAACAATAAAGAAGGTAACAAAATCAGGTTCGAGGCCATTGCAATCAATAAAGTTAAGGAGACTAAAAGCCCTAACGCAATCGTTCCGCCAAACTGAGAGGCAGTAAACACTCCAAAACCAAAGAATAAAACGATAGAAGTATATATCATACTCACTCCCGTTTCTTTTAAGGCACTAATTGCTGCTTCTCTCAAATTCAATGAATGTTTGCTTAGTTCTTGGCGGTATTTTGCTAAAAAGTGAATCGTATCGTCGACAGAAATACCAAATGCGATACTAAAAATTAGAATGGTAGATGGCTTTATAGATATTCCGAAGTAACCCATAATAGACGCCGTTAGCAACAGTGGCAATAAATTGGGCACTAAACTTACCAACACCATTCTAGCGGAAGAAAATAAGATTGCCATAATAATAGCAATCAATACAATCGCAATTCCCAAACTTAAAAAGAGGTTTTTTACCAAATAATTTGTTCCCGCCAACCAAACAACAGATGTTCCTGTGAAATTAATGGTATACTTTTCAGCAGGAAATATAGAATCAACTTTAGGTTTCAATTCTGACAAAATAGTTTCCATCCTATTTGAACCAACATCAGCCATCTGAGCGGTAATTCTTGTTATTTGTTTATTGCTATCCAAGTAAGAGTTTAACAACCCCTCATTCTCTCCGTTATTAGAGGTCAAGTAGGGTCCTAAAAAACTTTTTTCTTGGTTGTTAAACAAAGAATACTTTTTAGGATTACCTCCATAATAGCCTTGTTTTGCAAACTTTAACCCCTCTACGATAGAAAGCGGTTTAGAAAATTCAGGATATTCGCCTAACAGTTTTTGCAGTTTATCTATTCGTTTTAACGTGGACAATTTGGTAGCTCCTCCTTTCTTGTTCGTTTCAACAGTTACTTCAAATGGTAAAACCCCCTGAAAATTTTCTTCAAAAAATTTCAAATCCAGATAAACTGGATCTTGACGTGGTAAGTCATCGGCGATATTACCGGTGGTTTTCATTAGTGTTACTCCATAACCAGCGACCGCTATAATAATTGCTGTGGTGATAAAAACGATTTTCCTGTGTCCTGTTACAATGTTTACTAGATGATTCACAACCACATGGACCCATTGGCGTTCGAGATGCTTTGTATGCCTTTCTTTTAAAGGTTTTTGAAAACTTAATATAATTGGTAAAAGCGTAATAGAAATTACAAAAACAGAAAGAATTCCGAAAGTAGCAACAATTCCAAATTCAATTAAAATATTACTGTCTGTGAAAATGAACGTTCCAAAACCTAATGAAGTAGTTGTATTGGTTAAGAAAATTGCATTTCCAATTTTGTTAATTGCCGTTTTCAACGCCTTCACTTTGTTTCCGTGCCGCTTGTATTCTTGATGGTATTTATTGATAATGAAAATACAATTCGGTATTCCAATTACAATAATTAATGGAGGCATAAGGCCTGTCAAAATGGTAACATCAAAGCCTAATAGCGCCTGAATACCAACTGACCAAACTACACCAACTAAAACAATTACCATTGAAAACGCCATGGCTCTGAATGATCTGAAAAAGAGCAATAAAATCAAAGAAGTAATGAGCACCGCCAATAAAATGAAGAGCTTTATTTCGGCACTTACTTTTGTGGTGTTGTTTGCTCTGATAAAGGGTAAACCCGAGTAACGAACGTGAAGATTTGTATTTGCTTTAAAAATATCAATTTCTGTGTGCAAATCGTCCATTAACGCCCTTCTATCTTTGGAATCCAACAATTTACGATCTAAAGTAAGTGCCATCAACGTGGTCTTTTTATCCTTACTATATATAAACCCTTCGTAAAAAGGTAGGCCATAAACTTCTGTCAATACGCTATCTAACTCGGCTTGAGTTTGCGGTACGTTTGCAATAACTGGATAAGGAACTAATCGTTTGTTGACTTTATCTTTCTCCAAACCAAAAACGTTGGCCATTGATACAACTTTATCAATTCCTTCAACCTCTTTTAATCGTTCGGACAGTTTATACCATTCCTGAAAATTTTCGAGATTATACAATTGGTCGTCTTTAACTCCAATAACCATGATGCTCCCATCTTGCCCAAATTGCGCTTTAAATTTATTAAAGACCTGAAGTGTAGAGTCTGACTCGGGCAACATTTGCGCCATCTCGTAACTCATCTTTACCGACCTAGAGTGGTAACCAAAGAAAGCAGTAAGTGCAGCAAGCACAAAAATGATTAGGACTCGTTGCCTTAAAATAAAACTTGAAAAGGTTTCCCACATATGTAAAACGCAAAGTTTATTGCCGTCAAAATTGTGTTTTCAGCAAGCTGCAAATATCGAACTTTAATAGCAGCCCATAAAATTAGGCAAGTTGATTAAGAAAATGCAATTTTATTGTCCATAAAACAACAATGCTTATGCAAATAGAATTCCCAAAAGACGCCAACGAAATACTATATTTTTTGGATTTAATTGGAACTTTAGTATTTGCAATTAGCGGCTCTATGGCTGCATCTTCCAAGAAGTTAGATTTGTTCGGAGCCGCCTTTATTGCATTTGTTACAGCAGTTGGCGGTGGTACAGTTAGAGACCTATTGCTGGGAACCACTCCTGTAGGGTGGATGCAAAACACTATGTACATCTATGTTATATTGAGCGGAGTTGGCATTACTTTTTTATTTAAAGGGTGGGTAAGAAAGCTAAGAAGAACCCTATTTCTGTTTGATACCATTGGAATTGGTGTATTCACAATATTAGGCCTGAGTAAGGCGCTCATGTTAGAAGTTCCTGCGCCCATTGCAGTAATGATGGGAATGTTTTCTGCCGTTTTGGGTGGTGTAATTCGAGATATGCTAATAAATGAAATTCCATTAATTTTTAGAAAAGAGATATACGCCATGGCCTGCGTTGCCGGAGGAACAGCCTTTGTTTTTCTGCAAGATGTCTTAAGTTTTGAATGGAATGTAGTTGCTACAATTTGTCTCATCATTGCAATAAGGATCATAGTTATTAAGTTTAAACTAGGTCTTTCGGGGATTGACGACACAAAGCGAAGAATTTTTACAAAATTGGAATAAGCAAAACTGGTATCTTATTTGCTTAAAAGAACAGTATCGAAACACACCAACATGAATTGGAAAAGAATAACACTGAGTTTATTTATTGTATTTGTAGGCTTTTCAGCTTGCAACAAAACAACTCAACCCAAGCAAAAAGAAACCTTAATTAAAAACTATGACACCTACGAAGCCGATTGGAAAGCCATTGAAAAAATGGAACAAAAAGGCATGGGCAATAGTATTATTAACAAAGTTGATACAATTTTATCAAAAGCGCTTGCAGAAGAAAATACAGCGCAAATTTTCAAAGGCTTAGCATATCGGTCAAAGTATACCAATCAAATTGAAGAGGAGTCCAGCTTAGTAATTTTCAATCAATATGAGGTGCAGATTGAGAAATCAAAATTCCCTTTAAAACAGCTTTTACATTCTGCTACTGCTGAATTATACCATCAGTATTACAGCCAAAATAGATGGAAATTTCAAAATAGAACTTCAACACAAAGTTTTGACAAACTAGACATACGAACCTGGAGTTTGCAAGACATTTTGAATAGGGTCGACAAGCATTATGAGCAATCGTTAACTGAAAAGGAAGATCTATTGAGTTACCCTATTGATAATTTACAAGCCATTTTACACTTGCCAGATGTCAATGCTTCATTGAATCAGTTTGATGGAAAAAATTTACAACCCACTCTTTTTGATTTTATAAGCAATAGGGCACTACAACATTATCAGCGTAATGAAGGCAGAGTGAACACACCTCAAATAGAATTTAAGGCGGATGATTATCCAGTATTTAGTCCTGCAATCCAGTTTTTACAGATTGACTTTAAAAGCACTGATTCAAGTTCAAATGATTTAAAAACAGCACAATTATTTCAACATTTAGTTAAGGTGCACCTGAATGATGACAACAAGTCTCCCTTATTGCATGTCGAATTATCTAGGTTGAGACATTATTACTCTACTTCTAAAAAAGAGAATAAAGACAGTTTGTATTTGAAGGCATTGGAAGTTTTGAAACAACGTTTTGTAGGAACCGAGAATGCAACGGAAATTGAATATGCTCTAGCTAAATTTTATTATGATCAAGGAAAAGCTCATTCTGAAGAAGAAACTGAAAACAAATGGGATATTAAAAAAGCGTATGATATATGTTCGGAAGCAAATGGGGAATCCTACGGAGCAATTCAATGTAAAGTATTGTTGGCCCAAATTGAAAGTAGAAGTTTAAGTCTACAAACAGAAAAAGTTTACTTGCCTTCAGAAGAAATTAAATACAAAATAGAAGCAAAAAATATTGATAGCTTGTATTTCAAATTGATTCGAATTCCCAATGCCATTGAAGCGCATAATAGTCAAGATAAATCAACGGAAGAATACATCAAGCGACTATACAAAATTGAGGGTGTACAAGAGTGGACCCTACAGTTAACAGACCCTGGAGACTATAGGAAACATAGTTTTGTTTTTTCTACTAATGCGCTTCAAAAAGGAAAGTACATTTTATTAAGCTCGACAAAAGAAGATTTTACCCAACAATCAGCAACCACGAATTATGTTGAATTTCAAGTAAGTGAATTAAGTTTTGTCAGCAAAAATGAGAATAAAGGCGTTGTTAATCTCTATGCATTAAATCGAGTTACAGGGAGGCCATTTTCGAACGTAAAGCTTACTAAGTACAATTACATCTACGATTATAATAGTAGAAGAAATAAGTTGAAAATGTTAAACACATACAAGACTGATAAAAATGGGTTTGTTACTATCCCTTCAACCGACAAGGAGCGTAATTTCAGACTATTATTATCTACTAACAATGATACTTTAAACAACGGCGGCTCTCTTTATTCGAGAAATTACATTCGAAAAGAGTCAAAGAGAATTCAGACTTTCTTGTTTAGCGATAGAGCTATTTACAGACCAGGACAAACAGTTTACTTTAAAGGAATTGCTGTTGAACGAGGAAGGAAATCGAATGAGCTTCAAACCAACCATTCCACTGAAATAAAATTGATGAATGTAAACGGTGAAATTGTTTCTAAGCTTTCGGTAAAAACCAACGACTATGGTTCTTACGAAGGAAGTTTTACGCTTCCGAGTTCAGGACTAAATGGAAGGTACCGTTTGCAAACTGAAGGTGGAAACCTTTCCATACAAGTGGAAGAATACAAACGACCAACTTTTGAGGTTAATATAGATACGAGCAAAGAGTCTGCAAAAATTAACCAGAATGTTATCGTTAGCGGAAGCGTAATTGCCTTTTCGGGAGCTAAGGTTTCCGACGCAAAAGTGAAATATAGAATTCAAAGGAGAACGAGTTTCCCAAGGTGGGGTTATTGGTGGCGACCAATGCCGCGAACTGGTGACAAAGAAATTGCCAATGGAGAATTGAATACTGATGCCAACGGAAAATTCGAACTTGATTTTTTTGCAGCAGCAGATGAACAAATAGCTTCAAAATGGAATCCTAATTACAATTTTGAAATTACCCTTGATGCAACAAGTCTTAGTGGAGAAACCCAAAGTTTAACAGAAACAATAACGCTTGGTATCAAGGAGGTTTATTTGACAAGTAGTATAAGTAAAAGTGTGCAATTGTCGGAGTTGAAAGAATTCAAAATCTATGCTAAAAATATCCAGGGCATTGAGTTAGATCAAAAACTGAACTTTAAGCTATATCGATTAAAAACTCCAAAATCTCTAACCAAATTAAGTTATTGGGAAGACGCTGAATATTTGGAAAACAAAATTCAACCCAAGAATAACGATCAACTCCATGAATTTGAAAGAGGACCTGAATTATTAAGTGGAATTATTCAAAGCAACAAAAAAAGTGATCTAATTGGCAATTTGCCTCCCGGGGCGTATGAAATTGTGGTAACTACTCTAAGTGGAGAAGCATCTGAATTACAACACCGATTTGAGCTGTTTAATGAGAATGCAACGGAACTTGCTATACCTAGCGTTTTTGAATTCAAATCCATAAAAATGAGTGCCGAACCAGGCGAAGAAGCTAATTTTTTAATTGGTACGAGTTTAAAAAATGTCCGACTATTATACGAAACTCATTTGGATGGAAAACAAATTTCTCAGAAATGGATTACCCTAAATAATGAACAACAAAAGATTACAATTCCCATTAAAGAGAGTTTTAGAGGTGGTTTACGAATTAGTTTTATTGGCGTTCATAATAATCGCACAATTCAGCATAATCAAAGTATTTCTGTGCCTTACACTAACAAAAAATTAAATGTAACTCTTGGCACGTATCGAGATAAAGTACAGCCAGGAAGTAAAGAGAAATGGACCATGACCATAACAGGCCATAAAGGCGAAAAGTTAGCCGCAGAAATGGTAGCGGGCATGTATGACCAGTCTTTAGATCAGTTTAAAACACAAGATTGGGCTATGAAGTTATATAGTAATAATGGTGGTGCCAACATCTGGCAATCTGACGGTACTTTTGGATCAGCCCGAGCATCAGATTATGGCAATGAAAGAAAGTATATTAACCAACCTCAACGGGTTTTTCCTAGTTTAAATTGGTTTGGGTTTAGTTTATTTAGACAATATTATAAATCGGTTCGATTATTTTCAAATGTTTCAAACGAATCAACTGGGGAACCAATGATGATGGTTCAGGATGATAAGGTGATGGAAGTTAGCGACTCTGAAACTGCAATGTCAAGCAATACAAAACGAGGTCAATCCAAGCAGCTTTCTAATTATGCGCAATCTAAAGTAAAAGACAAACCCATTTCAAATCCAATCCGCTCAGACTTTAGAGAAACTGCCTTTTTCTACCCTCAATTGCATACAGATAAAAATGGAGTTGTAAGTTTTGAATTTGAAATGCCAGATGCTTTAACCAAATGGAAATTTAGAGCATTAGCGCACACCAAGGATTTAAAAGTTGGAACAGCAGAAACCTCTATTCAGACGCAAAAGGAGCTGATGGTTTTGCCTACCGTTCCTCGTTTTTTCCGTGAAGGAGATCAACTAAATTTAAAAGTGTTAGTAACCAATTTGAGCGAAAAATCTCAAAATGGAATTGCCACAATTCGATTCTTCAATGCGTTCACCAACCAATCTATAAACATTGCCAACGGTTCAGCGACTGATCAAAAATTCAATCTATTTCCTGGTAAAAATTCTGCTTTAACTTGGAGTATCAGAATCCCAAATGGCATTCAAGCTATAAAATACCAAGTAACAGCCAAATCACAAAATTTTAGCGATGGAGAAGAAAAAGTAATTCCAGTACTATCCAACAGAAAATTGGTGACAGAATCTTTACCGTTAGCGGTAAGAGGCAACCAGAAAAAGCAATTTATTTTTGACAAGCTTGTCAACAATAGCTCTAAAACCTTAACACACGAGTCGTTTACTTTAGAGTTTACTTCGAACCCTGCGTGGTATGCAGTGCAAGCATTACCGTATGTGGTGGAATCTACATCAGAGTGTTCCGAACAAATTTTTGCACGTTTATATGCCAACCTATTAGCTCAAGAAATTGCAACAAGCAATCCGAGAATAAAGGAAGTTTTTGAACTTTGGAAGGGATTAGATTCAAAAGAATTAACCTCTAAACTAATGCAAAATCAAGAATTGAAAAGCATTTTAATTGAAGAAACGCCGTGGTTGCGACAAGCAAAATCAGAAACAGAACAGAAAAAGCGCATTGCCTTATTGTTTGATTTCAACAAAATGGCTTCAGAGAAATCGGCAGCATTGAAGAAATTACAAGAACTACAGTTACCGAACGGTGGTTGGGCTTGGTATAAAGGTATGCGAGACAACAGGTACATTACCCAATACATTATTGAAGGGTTTGGACACTTGAAACAATTGGGAGTTGATCTTTCAGCTGAACCGGGAATAGATGCATTATTGAATAAAGGACTAAAGTATTTAGATGATAGAATAGTCGAAGATTACAAATGGCTGAAAAAGCAAAGTAAAGACCTTTCAAAAAACCATTTGAATCAAACTCAAATACATTACTTATATACGAGGAGTTTCTTTTTAGGTAAAGAAACTCCTGCAAATTCAACCGCATTTAACTATTACTTAAAACAAGCAGAACAGTATTGGTTGGATCGCAATTTATACCTCAAAGGAATGCAAGCTTTGGCAGTAAGCAGACTAAATAATTCTTCAAAGACTCCAAAAGACATTGTTGCTTCATTACGAGATAATTCTTTGCAAACAGAACAAATGGGAATGTATTGGAAAGAAAATCAAGCCGGATACTATTGGCATGACGCTCCTATCGAAACACAAGCCTTAATGGTGGAAGTTTTTCATGAAATTGCAAAAGATAAAAATGCAGTTGAAGAATTGCGCATATGGTTGTTGAATGAAAAGCAGACTCAAATGTGGTCGAATTCAAAAGCTACCGCCTTGGCTTGTTACGCCCTTTTAATCGATAATGTAAAATCATTAGCTGGGGGATCAAAGGTGCTGATTAAAGTAGGTAGCCAAGAACTAATCCAAACAGAGTCAGAGGCAGGAACAGGCTATTTCAGACAGGTTTGGGCAAAAGCTGAAGTTGGACCGGAATTAGGAGCCATACAAGTTCATAAAGCTTCTGATGGAATAGCGTGGGGTGCTGCCTACTGGCAGTATTACGAAGACTTGGATAAAATCACTTCGGCAGATGTGGCAGAATTCTCGGTATCTAAAACCATTTTTAAAGTGGTGGTAGATGGTAGTGGAGAAAAAATGATTCCAATTGATGCTTTAGGAATTGAAATAGGAGATAAAGTTAGAGTTCGATTGCGAATAGAATCCAAAAGAAATTTAGAATTTGTTCATGTTAAGGACATGCGAGCTTCAGGTTTTGAGCCAATCAATGTCATTTCAAGATATAAATACCAAGATGGCCTGGGTTACTATGAAAGCACAAAGGATGCTTCAACGAACTTTTTTATGGACAGAGTAGACAAAGGTGTCTATGTTTTTGAATTTGATTTACGAGCAACTGTAAGTGGAGAATTTACTAATGGTATTTGCACTCTTCAATGTCAATATGCCCCAGAATTTAGCACTCATAGTAAAGGTAAAAGATTGAGCATTAAAAATTAGTGAGTCTGCTTTCTTACATTTGGAAAAACTACAACTTAATCAACATGAAAAAATTACAATTTACCGCTGCTCTTTTAATCTCAATGAGCGTAATCGCGTGCGGAGGTGATGCAAAAACAGCAGATGCTTCTTCTGAGACTTCAGAAACAGCAGAGATAACTGCCAGCGCGGAAGCAGATTATGAAGGAATGAAATTGACTGACTTGACAGAGTTTGGTGTATTTGCTAGTTTACAAATTCCAGATGGCGAAAAAGGCCCTGTAAAAATAGAAAATTCAGCCACTGAAAGTGTTGAAATTATGTGCGGGACTAAGTATGGAATAGAAATAATTCCTTTTGGTTTAACCGTTGCAGAAAAGAAAGCTGAACTAGATAATGATTTGGTGTATACTATTGAATACATAGAAGATACTCCAGAAAAAATTATTTATAAAAAAGCCATACAAGACGGTGACATGGAATCGGAATATCACTTTTTCTTAACAAAAGAAATAGATGGGGAGCCTTATTCCATTCAAAGTTTGAATAAAGTGTATCGGCAAAAATCGATTGAGAAGATGGTTGTTTCTGCTGAGAGTATTATAGCAAACACCCCTGCATAAAAGAACAAAAAAAGCATAAAAAACCCAAAGTACTCCTCGACATTGCTCGGAGTATTTTGGGTTTTTTTATGATTATATCTCTGTTATCCGAAATGCTCAGGAACAAAAATCTGAGAAGGATTCATTACCACTACTGGAATGTGAAACTTATTATTCAATACTTCAATTTCTCCACTTCCTTTAAATAAATCAGGTAAAAACCCGCCATCACCAGAAGCATTAACAATTGCAATCATATCCGCATCAATATCACTAGAATAGTCTAACAACTGAGGAATAAAGTTTGCATGTTCGGGAGCAATTTCAACTTCGTACTTCACTTTACGTTCTGTAAAAAATTGCTTGGCAAAGGTTAATTCTCTTTTTACTTTAGTTTTAATAAACTCATCTTTCTCATTTGAGATAAAAATGTGGATAGTTGCACCAAAATGCTTCGCTATACTTGCAGTAATTGAAAGTTTTGATTTTGTTTCTTGAGAAAACTTAATTGGTAGCACTATATCTTTAACGCTTCCTTTCGACTTTTTCCCTTGGTTAACAACAAATGGCAATTTCGAGTGCCCAATAACTTTTAAAGCATAGCTTCCAGTTAAATGTTGTATACCTTTTATTCCGTGTGTGCCCATTACAACTAACCCGGCTCCAATTTCTTCCGCTACTTCAGGGATTCTATCGAAAATGCTCCCTTTTCTAATTTCATAAGAAACAGCAACACTGTATGTGTTGGATGCATTTTCTGATAATTCATTCAGTTTTCCTTCTGATTCACTCCTAGCTTTCTCACTAGAAATTACATGTAGAAGTACTACTTCTCCATCAAAACTTTTTGCAATGGTTGCTGCATGAGATATAGCATTATCAGCTACTTCTGAAAAGTCGTGTGGTACGAGTACTTTATAATTGTTTGCCATGGGTAGTAAAAATTTTTATTAAGCTTTCCAAATATAGCTATTCTTATAAAATATGCAAAGATTCATGTTGAAACTTCGATTTGATTTATTTTTTCTGTAACACTAGTACAATTTTATTGAAATCTGCTGCTGCATTAATTACTTTTTGGTAGTCTTCAAAATCAGATTTTGAATAAACAATTTGAGTATAATACTCTTTATTTGTGACAGTTACCTTATTGCCCTCAATTTTGTATTCTGAAGTAAAATATAGATTTTCATTCCCTTCTTCCCCAAATCGAAAATCCATTTTCAAATCATCCAAATTTTTAATTTCGTAGTCTTCTGGAATGTTAAAAGTTATTTCTCTTCCATAATATCTCGCATTCCGAGACTCTACATCGTATTTCCTTTCATCTTCTTGATACATCTCCATTTGTGGTCCAATCATGAGTCCTAGTTTAAACAGATAGTCATTCCCTGCCTTTTCTACAAATGTATGCTCTTTGGCTATAAATCTATAGATAAAGGGTTTAGATGCGAAATCATTCACATCTGTATTTTCAACTTCAACCTCTTCAGCTTCCATTTCCTCATTAATCATCTCAACCATAGATTTTTTTGCATTTGAAACTTCTTCTTCATCCATTAAATGATAGTATGGTTGAAAAATTTCAGCAGAATATCCAGTACTCTTTTTCTCCATTTTTACTTCAGAGTTCAATATATCATCAGTGAAATTAACGTTAATCCGCATTTCGTCTTTTGTCATGTCATATGGAAGGGCATCTATAAATTTTACCTTTCCAATCGGTATTTTCACGTCACCAACGCCAACTTGTTTAATGAAAAGGCCGTAATTGTGCATCCATTCACTAGGTACAATTGGTGTTCGCAAGTACTTCTCACTAGGAGCAAGATAAATCTCTTCATTCGGAAAATACAATAAATACTTATCCAAAAACAAATACGCTTCAAAGTCTGGGTCAAATCTTAAGTCCGTTCTGTCTGTGGTAATTACTATTTCAGTTTTCACTTCTGCTAAGTTTAACAACGCTAAATGCACTTTAGTCATCCCTGTGGAGTTTGCGGCCTTGTTCTCAAATATAAAATCTATGTCGGCCAAATTTGGATGACTAGATTGAACTATTTGAATACTTGACTTTAGGTAGTTCTCGATTGCCTTTATCTTACTTTTACCGTCCTTTAAGTCAATCAATTCTAACTCCTTATAAATTTTTGAAAATTGCTTCTTTTCTCCTTTAGAAAGCTCGGGGTTTAAGCTCGCAAAAACATTTCTAGATGCTGACCCGTAAGATGTTAAATCTCCTATATTTTTTGCGGTATTTCGGTCAACCTTAGAAAGTATTGCTTGTTTCACAACATCTGTAAACATGGTCGGTTGGTTTTTTACTGCTTCAACAGAATCAAGTTTAATACTCCATCTATTAAACTCTTCTGAGGTTGTGTCAAAAACTACGTCAGGTGCTCCATTAATTGACTTAAAAGCAAATTTTAAAAAATTTGGACAAATCAATTCATATTCTTGATTATATCTTTCTACATCTTCTTGCAAATAAACTAAGCTACCATAATACCCTGATTTTTGCTTTCTGTAATTAGCTGTCTCAACAATACTACCTTTTTCCAGTCCCTCAAGTGCGAAATAGTAATATTTCTGTTCATTCTCTTCATAAATCCCTTCTTTAATATCACTTTTCCTCAATTCAACAATTTCTCCATTCGGTTTAATAACCCGTGCTTTTTGATAAAGGTATTCAGTACTCTTTCCTCCAGATAAGTACACCTTATTGTTCCCTTTTATTGCCTTGTCAGAGTTTATCCAACGTGCCGTGTAATTAAATATATATTGTCCTTCATCATTTTCTTCAATAACATACTGAGTCGAATATGTCCTTTTCAATACCGCTTCTTCACTTGCTTTTTGCTCTTCCGTTAATACAAATTCAGCCTTTTCAGAAAACGTAAAAAACTTATATTCCTGAGCGGTTAGGTTTGTCCCTAACAACATAACGGTGAACATTGTTAATCCAATTATTCTCAACATATTATTCCTTTATTAATTTTATACTTTCGTCTAAATCGCTTGCTAATTTTTTCACAATTTTATTCCACTCTTCCAAACCATCTACCTCTACTAGTATCGTATTCAGCTGGTAAAATAAATTGTAAACAATTTTATCGCCTTTTGTTTGATACGATATATTGTAGTTCATCATTTCGTTCTTACCCATTTTTTCTTCAGGTAAGAAATCAATTTTATATCCTTGCGGCAAGGTAAATTCGAACGTTTTATCCAACTGCCATTTGTACTCTAACACTAACGGAGTATTATGCTTTTCATCTACTTTCAAATCTTTCAATTGCTTAGAAAGGTTCAAGTCTAAATAAAGAGCATCTCCAATACTTTTTAAGTAGTTACCAATTTCAAAATCATACGTCACGCTGACCGAATCTTTAGATTCATTCACTCTTTCAAACTTTATATTGTTAACTATAAACTTATTGCTTCCTTTCAACAATCGCCTCTTAAATCTATCTTTTAACTGTTCTTCATCTGCATTGTTAAAGTCTCTAAATACATCTCCAGCATAATATCCAGTAAAAAGCACTTCGCCTATTCCTTTCAATTCCTCTTCTTCTATTGACACTTTTAACTTTTCAGTTTCCGAATTAATTGCTGGTGCTAAAATTGGCACTTCTGCCAATTCGTATTTTTCCTTGTCAAAACTAATGAGTACTTCTTTTCCTTGAATAAAAGCTGAAGGACGACCAAACTCAAGGTATGAATCTGTTGCATCTAGGAAATACTTTTCACCCTCTTTGTTCACGTAAGTTGCAATCATATGATTGTCTACCTGCGGAGTAAATAATTTACTATACCCATAAGGAATACTTCTAGTGCCAACCCATGTAAAGTAGGCTGGAATCTCTAGTTCTTTCAGCAAGTTAATCGTCAAGCAAGACATGTCTTTACAATCTCCAAATCTCCTTTCATAAATTAAATCCGGATCTCTAGGAATAAATCCTCCATAACCATCCCCAAATGCGATGTATTTTACTTTGTTTTGGACCCAGTAATAAATGCGTTTGACCTTTTCAAGCTCGGTTTCAGCGCCGTTTGTTATTGAATCTGCCAATAATTTTAATTCTTCCTTCTCTGTTGGGTTAACTTGTTCTACCAAGCTATAGTACCATTTGTATAAATCTCCAAGGTTATTAAAAACATCAGTTTTTTCGCCATTTATGATATATGACTTTACATAAGGTACAATATGGGGTGTATAGTACATGTCATATTCATCATCTCCATAAATATTTTCTTTCTCTTTTTCTTTTAATTCCCAGGTGTAAATTTTGTATTTCCCTTCTTTAATTTCAGAGAATTCAATACCGGATTTTCCCATATTAAATAGCTCAAACCCTAAGTCAATATCTTCATGAACTTTAAACTGTTTTACTTCTAGTTTCCGATAAGACCCTAAACGAAATGAACGCTGACTAATCAAATGATAATCTTTCGTTTTTCTGCTGTGCTTCATTTGACTATAAGAGCCTTCCTTGAGGTTTGGGAATTTAAACTTCGTCGTTCTAGAGTCGTCATAAAAACTTACTCCATCTGCAATGGTTTGCTCCTCGGTAAAGTTTTTTACTTTTTCCTTTTTATACTTTCCATTTTCAGGGTTCATTGAAAAGGCTTCAATGTCGTAAACCTCAGAAAATTGATCGTAGTATAATCCCCTAGAAGACAAATTGTAAGCGTTGTTGTTTAGATAGAGTATCTTTTCATCAAAAATGGTCTCAATGGTCATTTCCCCTTTCTCAATATCAAAAACGTCAACAGATTTTATTTCTAAAAAAAGATATGACTCTTTTGGGTATCGCTTCTTATACTCATCATAACCATAGTCGTTTGAAATTTGAGCGAAACTTAAATTTCCTAAAATTAAAAGACTTAATACTAACGAAATTCTATTTATCATACCTAAACCCATCGTAATACATATATTTCTTCTTCACAGTCCCATTCTCGTTATAAACTGCACTTGGTCCATGTTTCTTACCATTTCGATATGTTGCAGTTCTTTTAAGCTTCCCGTTTTTGTGAAAGACCTTCTCCAATCCAACAACCATTCCATGCTCATAATTTATCTCTTGTCTCAGCTTTCCGTTATCATAGTACATTTTATAAACTCCTTCCCTCTCATCGTTCACTAGGTTATAATCTAATTCAACTTGTCCGTTTTCGAAGTACGCTTTATAAGGCCCGTCAAAGTTTCCTTTAACTAAATTGAACTGTCTTGATGGTTTTCCATTTTTGAAAAAAGCCCTTACTTCTGCTGTACCATTAACAATATCAAATTCCTTTTTATTGCCATTTGCTTCTAAATAATAATAAGTAACAATTTCACCCCTGTTATATATTCTAGACATTTGGAATGCTCCATTGTCATCGTGAAACTTCATTTCGCCATGTCTACTGCCAAATTCATAATTCGTTTCGTTCTGAATCGTTCCATTTTTGTTGTACTCTTTGTCAACTCCATGAATATCATCAAACAAGTAAGGAGTAATATCTGAAACTTGTCCGTTATCATAGAAGTACTCCCAAACTCCTTCTTTATAGCCATTCACATATTTGCCTTTGTACTCCATTTTGCCATTTATATGATAACCAACCCACTCTCCTTGTGTTTTGTTGTTAGAATAAATTCCTTCTGCTTGCAGCTGCCCATTTGGATAAAACCACTGAAACTTGCCTTCTTTTGAATTCACAACATACCTCCCGGTATAACCGACCTGATTATTTAAGTGCAGTTTTTTATAGACCCCTTCACCATTTTTCAGATCAATTTCAGTTAAAATAGTACTAGAAGAATCATAGTAAGTAGCGCCTAGTAAAATGTCATTGTCATACTGCTCAGTGAAATCCAACTTCCCTGCTACATCAAATTCAATATTTTCACCAACTGAATTGTTATTAAAGAAATTTCTTCGCCACTCAATTGCTCCATCTTCGTAATAAGATTCCCATGTTCCAATATAATTCCCTTTCTCATAATACCCTTGTTGCTCTATTTGCCCATGTTGGAAATATTTAGAATAAGCACCATCTAACAAACCCTCGTTGTAATGTTTTACCACTTCAACTTGCCCTATAGGGAAGAATTTTTCAGTTTTCCCTTGTAATTTACCTTCTTCGTATGAATACTTGTAGGTAGTATTCCCGTACTCATCAAAAGACTCCCAATTACCCACGTAACCAACATTTGCCTTATAATCTCCTCTACTTTCTATTGTTCCATTTGGATGATAATTCTCTAAGGTATATTGTTTCTTCTTAGAAGCTCCTTCAGAAAGCACTTTCCCAGTTTTATCATAGAATTTATAAGAAATCATATAATCATTTTTGAAACTTTTCTCTGAGTAAAGAATACCGTCCATGTCAAACAATTTAACAATTCCCTCAAGTTTACCATTCGAATATTGTCCTGTCTCGCTTTGCTTTCCATTCATATAATACTCCTTCCACAAGCCTATTCTTTCTCCCTTCTCGAAACTCCCTTCATCACTTACTTGCTCATTTCTATAGTATGCTTTGTAGGCGCCATCATATTCGCCATCTACTTTGGTACCAACGGCTCTATCTGTCCCTTCAATCCAATAAACATGGTATTTCCCATTTGATTTTCCTTCGCTATATTCTTCTTCTCTGTATAAATCTCCTGTAACATAATACTCTTTCAGTAACCCGGTAAGTAAGCCATCAGAATAGGTTGTTTCATACTCCTTCTTGCCATTTTTAAAGTAGTATTTCATATCTCCATCTAACTCTCCTTCTTTGTTTGTTCCTGCTCTGTACAATCCGCCATGCATATAGTATTGATTAAAAAACCCATTTCGATTGTTGTTACTGTAACCAAATTCTTGATCCAGTGCTCCATCTTTATCAAAAAGCTTAACTGTATCAACTACATCTCCGTCCTTGTATGTAATTTCTCTTTTCTTATTTCCAGAATCATAATAATATTTCCAAAGCCCATTTAATCCATTCTCTCCGTAATACCCTTCACTCACTACCACTCCATCGTCTCCGAAAAAGCAAAAATCTCCAAGGTTCTCGGTATTATCAGTTTTCAAGTTTCCTATCGACTTTACATCTCCGTTGTCATAATACCAAACTTGGTGCTTTCCTTCTAGATCTCTAAAATTAATTTCATGAAACTTATTTAATTCATACCATTCGGCTCTAAACCAAGTATTGAAAGCTCTAATATCTTTCATTCCCTTTTCAACCAATTTTACATGGTTCTCATTTGAAGAAGGGATTAGTTCTAAAAGCTGCATCTGCTCGAACCATTCACTCTCAATGATTTTATCATACATTGGCTCATAAAATTGGCTAAAAAAATAATCAGTGTTTTTACGCTCACTTAGTTGATTTAAAATAAGGTGATTTTGTTTAGCAACATAGATTTGGCTTTTCCCAGGCACTTTGTATTTTTTTGATAATGCTATATAGTTCTTGATTAATAGATCTAATTCCGAGTATTCGTCAGACTCCAATTTAAACCCATCTTTTGGCACCTTTTCTCCTTTGCTATTATTTGCTATCTCGTTTAAAAATTGAAGAGACCTTAGCGCTCTGTCAGAATACGGATCAATAAGAATACACATGTTTAAAGCCATGAATGCCTCCGTAAAATGATCTTCATTATACGCAAATACTCCTAAATTGAAATGAGCACTACCATCAAAAGGAAAAAGCCTTGCCATATCTTGATAGTTTTTATACGCTTTATCATAATCCTTGTTCGTTAAATGCAAGGCGGCTATATTGTTTGAAACCGTTTTGTAATAAGGAAAGTCATTGTGCAAATCTTGATATACTTTCATTGCCTCTTCCTTTTTATCCAACTCATCTAACGCATAAGCCCAATTTAGTCTAAAAACCTGATTCGAAGTACTTCGAGGCAATTTCATCCCTTCTTTACAAACTTCAATTACTTCTTCATAACGCTCTAATTTTAATAGCATTAAAGATTTTTCAGCTTGAATTCCGCTATATGAAGTATCACCAGCCATAACCTTTTCCAAAGCTTCTAAAGCTTTTTCCTTATTTTCTTCTTGAAGGGCAGCTGTGTATTCTTCAATTATTTGAGCAGCACTTGTTGGCGCAGGTATTTGATCTTGTGAGTAAGCAGTAAATACGATAAGACTGCTAATTAAAAGTGATGTAAACTTCATATTTTAGGATTAGATCTAATAATTGTTGAAAATTTTGGACTAAAAACAAACAATCAAACTGTTGATTATCAAGCTAAATAATTAAATATTTTAGGTAATTAATTCAAAAATAGAAAGATACAAAAAAACCACTTCGCTTAAACGAAGTGGTTCAATATTTTAGAAATATATCTTATCCTATAATTTCCTGTACAATCAATAAAATTACAGGTGATTTAGAATTTTCTTAGCTTGGTGCCATTCCAATCTAGGGCCAAACTGAGTTACTACTTTAGAAGATGCCAATGAAGCAAGCTTACCTGCATCTGCATAACTTTTCCCATTCGAAATACCATAAAGGAAAGCTCCTGCAAATAAATCTCCCGCTCCATTTGTATCTATAGCATTTACTTTATATGGTTCAATATCAATAAAGGTATCCCCATCATAAATCATTGCCCCATTCTCTCCTTGTGTAATTACAAATCTCCTAGCGTCTTTCTTTAATGCTTCTCGTGCCTCTAAAAGATTGTCAGTCCCAGTATATAACATAGCCTCTTCCTCATTACAAAATAGAAGATCCACCCCTGCACCTACAACCAATTCCATTTGTTCTTTGAAATATTTAACCATTGAAGGATCTGAGAATGTCAATGCAGTTTTTATCCCATTTTCTTCAGCCACTTTTTTGGCATGTTTCATTGCATCCTGACCATTTTCTGATGTAACCAAATACCCCTCAATATACAAGTATTCGCTATCCTTAAGGGCTCCTTCAGTTATTTCAGCTCTCGAATAATCCGCAGTAATTCCCAAAAATGTATTCATGGTTCTAGAAGCATCTTCGGTTGTCATTACAAGGCATTTTCCAGTAATTCCAGATTCCAAGTCATGGCCATCAAGATTCGAATCAACCCCATTGGATTTTAGGTCTTTTCGATAAAAATTCCCCAACTCATCATTTGCCACTTTACACGAATAATAACTCGACCCTCCGAATTGTGCAATAGCAATAATTGAATTCGCTGCCGAACCACCACATTGCATATTACTAGTACTCATATTTATGGCATTTGAAATTCGCGTTTGGTTCTCTTCATCTACCAGTGTCATAAAGCCTTTTTCAATCTTGTGATCTTTTAAGAATTGATCATTTACCTCCGTTACTATATCAACTAAGGCATTACCAATTCCAAACACATTATACTTTTTACTCATTATATTTTCAATTTTTATTAACTCATTATTTACAGCACCTTATCAATCGCAGTATAGACAGCGTTTCCCTTTAAAATAAAGTTAAACTCAAAAGGTTCAATTTTTGCGCAAATATATTGTTTAATTCAAAACTTTACGGTAATATTGCGTCCCATTCTTGAAAAAGATAGGTGAACGTAATTTCCTCCTTAGCTCAGTTGGTTAGAGCATCTGATCCCGTTCGAACGGGAAGGGTCCTTATCCAAATGAAGCGAAGAAAGTAGATTGAAATAAAAAATTAGGATTAACATTCCTCTTTAGCTCAGTTGGTTAGAGCATCTGATCCCGTTTGTACGGGAAGGGTACTTATCCAAGTGAAGTGAAGAAAGTAGATTGAAGTAAAAAATTAGGATTAACATTCCTCTTTAGCTCAGTTGGTTAGAGCATCTGACTGTTAATCAGAGGGTCCTTGGTTCGAGCCCAAGAAGAGGAGCAAAAAAGATCATACGAAAGTATGGTCTTTTTTTATGCGTAAATCTTTCTCGTTACATTTGAACATGCCTCACTTTGTCTATATACTTTATTCCAAAAGAATTGACAAATATTATGTTGGCAAAACTGAAAACGTAGACAAAAGGACAGAATATCACAATTCGGAGTTCAATAAAATTTGGACAAATAGAGGGAAACCCTGGGAGCTAGTCCAAACATTAGAGTTCGAGAACTCAACTTTAACATCTAAAGCAGAGCATTTCATCAAAAAACAAAAGAGCAGAAAACTCATAGAAAAAATAGTCCGAGAAGGTTGGAGCATCTGATCCCGTTCGAACGGGAAGGGTACTTAGTTCTGGACCAAGCAAGTCCCCAAAAAACAGGAAGGAGGAGCAAAAGCGTTCAACAAAAGTTGGACGCTTTTTTAATGCGCTAATTTTTTCTCCGTCCATTGCTTGGATGGGTTTTCACGTCAGCTCTACTTCACTTCAACGCTAATCACTCCAGTATCATTAAATGGACCGTCAACAACTTTGCCGTTTCCATCGACCAATTGAACCCGAATATTGTGATACTCATTTGTCAACCCATTTAATTTAAATGCCTTGTTTAACGGAACATTGAATTGGTTGCCATCTGCTATAACACGAGCGAAATAATTCGAGCCCTCCGGCACATTTTTACCATAAAAGTCTAAGTAAAACCCTGAACTATCTGCTTGATTGGATACATGGTGAAACAAGTGAATCCCTTTTTCTATAACATTACCTTCCAACTCCTCTCCAACAAAATGATTCTTTAAGTAAACTGCATTTTGAGATGGAATTCTTAGTCCGTTGGCAAGCGATAAAAAAGCAAGAACAACATTATTTCCCTGCAATAAACCTATTTCCAAATCACTTGTTTCACTTTTTAATACTTCTCCATTATTAACCGAATAATGAATTTCATACCCTAACGGCAACTCTTCTTCGAATTGCAAACTCAACTTATTTATAACTTCTACTTGAGCTTCACTTTTAAGCGTTAGTTTTTGCAATGAATATTGCTTTTTATACACAACAGGAATAATGGTTAGAGGTCCCTTTTTTTGGGCAACTTCCGTTTCCACTTGAACTGCCAATCGATCTTCTAATGAGACTGACTCAGTGCAAGAATAAAGCAAAACACTAATCAAAAAGAATAATCCAAATCGTCTCATTTTATAAAATAAAAAAGGCTGCACAATTAGTGCAGCCTAAAATTAACGTTCTTTTTTAATTACTCAACAACCACTGTAATGGTAGCGCTCATTTGCTCCCCATAACTTTGGTGATATCCATCAGCAAATTGCATTGTTAACGTATGCTCGCCTGCTGGCAAATCTAATTCGGTTTCCAATTGTCCTTTTCCAAAGTGGATATTTGTAGAATCGGCAGGAACAATGGTTCCTCTTTCTACAGCACCAGCATTAATAATAATGTGGTGATGTCCTTTTCCTTCATTCAAAGCACCTGCTGGCTCAACTTCCATTCCTTCAACGCCAAACTCAATTTTCAAAGGAGAAGTTACCATTTGTCCATCTTCCAAATTGGCAAAAAACACTTTTGCTCCCTCTGGAATAGCCACTGGTTCTGCTTCTGCCGCCTTTTCAACCATCGCATCGTGGTCATGGTCATGGTCTTCATGGCCCACCCCATCTTCATGCATTTCGTCATGATTCATTTCTACTTCTTCTGTCTTTTTAGGAGCTTCTCCGCAAGAAGCCAAAAATAATCCAAGAGCAATTGCTAAAATATTTATCTTTTTCATGTTCGTTTTTTAAGATTCAAATTCAATTAATACTTCATTCTTTTCAACGGCGTTTCCTTCAGTTACACCTATTGATTTTATAACAACATCTGCCGGAGATTTTAAAACATTCTCCATTTTCATAGCTTCTAAAACAACCAAAGCATCGCCTTCTTTTATTGTCTGTCCTACTTCTACCTCAATTTTTAAAACTAAACCTGGCATCGGAGCTTTCAATTCTTTCGCTACAGCATTGGTCAAATTATCCATGCCCAACTGGTGTAATAATAAATCAAAACGATCTTCTACTTTCGCTTTGTAAATGTTATTATTTACTTTCAAGTCAAAGGTTTTTTTTGCCTCATCTGCTCCCACTACTTCAACAGAATAGGACTTTCTATCTCTAATTATATGAAATTTTCCTGGCTTTACCTCAACTTGATCCCAATTGATTGCCGAACCATTTAGATCAGCAGAACTTCCTGTCAATTGGTCAATAGAAAAACTATTGCCATTCTCAATTTCTACCTTCAATTCACTCATAATACCACAAAGATACATTTTATGCATTTACCTTTTATCATATTCAATTTGATAATTCTAAGATTAAAATGCACTTTTGCCAAGCAAAATTAGCCTTATGAAAAAAGTATACATCCCTCTGATAATCATTTGTTTCATCACAATTACTGAAGCTTGTAAAACAGCCGAACCTGTAACGGATATCCCTACTACATACATTGACCTTGATACAATTAACATAGAATCTGATAGCCCAAGAGAAATTTATAGGGCTTCGGAAAAGAGAGTTACCGATTTATTGCATACCAAGCTAGAAGTAAGCTTTGATTGGGATAGTGCCTACCTCTATGGAAAAGCTAATTTGACCTTAACCCCGTATTTTCATGCTACAGATAGCTTGATTTTGGATGCAAAAGGTTTCCAAATTCACGAAGTAGCAATGGTTGACAAAATTGGAAAGAAGTCACCCTTACAATATGTGTACGACGATGCATTCTTGAAGATTAACTTAGGGAAAACTTTTACGAGATTAGATACTTACAAGATTTTTGTTAATTACACTTCTATGCCTAACAAGTTGAAGGCCGGCGGTAGTTCTGCCATTACAAGTGACAAAGGATTATACTTTATAAATAATGACGGCGCCATTCCAGACAAACCAAAGCAAATTTGGACTCAAGGCGAGACTGAGTCAAGTTCATGTTGGTTTCCGACCATTGATTCTCCAAATGAAAAAACAACACAAGAGATTTATATAACAGTAGATTCAAATTACGCCACACTTTCTAATGGAGAGCTAATGTTTCAATCGGAAAACCAAGACGGAACTAGAACTGATTATTGGAAACAGAACCTCCCACATGCTCCCTACTTGTTTATGATGGCCGTAGGTGAATTTGCAATTGTAAAAGATGAATGGAGAGGAAAGCCGGTTCATTATTATGTGGAGAAAAAGTACGCAGATGTAGCAAAAGACATCTATCCAAATACTGTTGAAATGTTAGAGTTTTTCTCAAACAGATTAGGCTATGAGTACCCTTGGGACAAGTATCACCAAATAGTTGTGAGAGATTATGTTTCGGGAGCAATGGAAAACACTGGAGCAGTAATTTTTGGTGACTTTATTCAAGGAAACAAACGATTTTTAATAGATAACAACGGTGAGGATATTGTTTCCCATGAAATGTTTCATCATTGGTTTGGCGATTTGGTAACCTGTGAATCATGGTCTAACTTGCCTTTAAATGAATCATTTGCTACGTATGGAGAATATTTGTGGAACGAACATAAGTATGGGAAAGATCAAGCGGATTTGCATATTGATGGCAATTTAAAAGTTTATTTAAGCCAATCTAGAGTAAACAAAGAGACACTCATTCGATTCAATTATGACAATAGAATGGAAATGTTTGATGCTCATTCCTATCAAAAGGGTGGAAGAGTATTGCATATGTTGAGAAATTATGTAGGGGACGATGCCTTTTTTGAAGGGCTGAAGCTTTATCTTTATGACAATGAATTCCAAACGGTTGAAATTCACAACTTACGATTGGCATTTGAAGAGGTAACTGGAGAGGATTTAAATTGGTTTTTTAACCAATGGTTCTTGAGCGCAGGCCACCCTATAATTGATCTTGAAAAGAATTATGCTGATGGCAAACTTAGCGTAACCGTAAAACAAACTCAAGATGGTCCAGATGTTCCAGAAGTTTTCGAAATTTCTACAAGCATTTATATTCTTCAAGCGAATGGTTTAGTTCGAGAGAAAAACATAAGAATTACTAAAAGAAAGCAAACGTTCGAATTCACTTTGAATGCAGCTCCATTGCTAGTAAACTTTGATAACGACAAAGTGCTGTTAGGTCGAATTGATCAAAACTATAAAAAGAGCGAAGCGATTGCGTTATACAGCAATGCAAATCACTTTTTAGACAAAACTGTAGCAATTAAGTTGATTAAAAATAAGAAGGACTCTGCCTCTTTGGATTTGATTGAAAAAGCCTTGAAGGATGAATTTTGGTTTGTTAGAAAATCAGCAATTCAAGCAGTAAAAAAATTAGCCAAAGAGAGACCTACAAAAACATTAGCAATGATGAAGAAGATTGCAGAGTCTGACAAAAAATCTGCAAATAGAGCTGCAGCAATCACCGCGATTTCTAAATACTTTATCGAGGAAGTTGACATGAATTTCTTAGAGAATAGAAAAGAAGATTTGTCCTACAATGTGATTTCTGCTACTTTAGATGCTGTTCACAAAAAAGATGCTGTAAAAGGCATGGAGCTGGCTGAGCAATTGGAGACAGAAGATAATGCAGGAATTCAATCTACTGTTGCAACAATTTATGCAGCAGATGGGAACCCTGAAAAGCAAGTATTTTTTGAAAATGCCATTAAAAATGCAAGTGGATTTGGGAAATACGGTTTAATGAATAGTTATGGAGATTTTCTAGCTAAGCAAGATTTTACGATAGTTGAAAAAGCCCTTCCAACTTTAGTTGAAAATAGCAAAGGCTCAGGAATATGGTTTGTTCCTGTCTCTTATACACATCTGACGCTGCCGACGATCTACTCTGTGTA
>CAJXRL010000005.1 GCA_913059105.1 uncultured Flavobacteriales bacterium | reverse complement strand
TCTACACAGAGTAGATCGTCGGCAGCGTCAGATGTGTATAAGAGACAGATAATACACTTTTTAACAATTAGGCGTTATTTTTTAAGGGGGTGTTGATAAAAAAAGTGCTTTTTTTAGATTCAAAGAGGATTCTTTAATACTTTTGTGTCTTACATTAAAAGTATCAAAATGGCAATCATTCGATTTAAAGCATTAGAAGCCTCAATGTCTAGAACTCCTAGAATTGTTGAAGCGCCTTCAAAGAAAGTTTCTGAGTATTACGGCATGAACGTTTTTGATAAAAACGTTATGGCAGAGTATATGGCCAAGGACATTTATGTTCAAGTAATGCAAACAATAGAAGAGGGTAAAACCATTGATAGGAAGATTACAAATTCAGTGGCTTCTGCAATGAAGGCTTGGGCAATGGAAAAGGATGTGACACATTATACACATTGGTTTCAGCCATTGACTGGTACAACTGCAGAAAAGCACGATGCTTTTTTTGAGACAACAGAAGGGAATAGCGTAATTGAGCGTTTTGATGGAGGTCAATTAGCACAACAAGAGCCTGATGCTTCTAGTTTGCCGAATGGAGGAATTAGAAACACATTCGAAGCAAGAGGGTATACAGCATGGGACCCAAGTTCTCCAGCATTCATTATTGGGAATACACTTTGTATTCCTACTATTTATATTTCTTATACAGGAGAGGCCCTAGATTATAAAACGCCTTTACTTAAAGCGTTGAGTAGAGTTGACAAAGCTGCAGTTGATGTTTGTCAGTATTTTGATAAAAATGTAAAAAAAGTAAGTGCAACTCTAGGTTGGGAACAGGAATATTTTTTAGTGGACAAGGCTTTGTTTACGGCTAGGCCTGACTTAGTATTGACGGGTAGAACTGTATTTGGTCACATTCCTGCAAAGGGCCAAGAGTTGGATGATCATTATTTTGGAAGTATTCCAGAAAGGGCACATGCCTTTATGGTAGAGTTGGAAATTGAGTGCATGAAGTTGGGAATCCCTTTAAAAACTCGTCATAACGAAGTTGCTCCAAATCAATATGAATTTGCACCTATTTTTGAAGAGGCAAACTTAGCAGTTGATCATAACCAGTTGCTAATGGACATGATGGAGAAAATTTCTCGAAAGCACAATTTCAGAGTATTGTTGCACGAAAAACCATTTGCTAATGTAAATGGTTCTGGGAAACACAATAACTGGTCGCTTTCTACTAATACCGGAGTCAACTTGTTAAGTCCGGGAAAGAATCCTAAATCTAATTTGCAATTTCTTACCTTTTTAATTAATACAATAAAAGCTGTTCACGATAACGAAAAGCTATTAAGGGCGTCAATGGCAACAGCAGGAAATGAGCACCGCCTTGGGGCAAATGAAGCGCCTCCAGCAATAATTTCTGTATTTATTGGTGAGGAATTGACAAAGATGTTGGATGAATTAGTTTCAAAAGTGAAAGATGGCAAGTCGCTCACTGCTGAAGAGAAAACAGAATTGAAATTGAACATTGGGAAAATTCCTGAGATATTATTAGATAATACCGATAGAAATAGAACTTCGCCATTCGCTTTTACGGGGAATAAGTTCGAATTTAGAGCAATAGGTTCTTCAGCTAACTGTTCGTCTGCAATGATTGTGATAAATTCAATTGTAGCAAAACAATTGAAAGAGTTTAAGAAAGATGTTGATAAACTGATTAATGAAGGAGTTAAGAAAGATGAAGCGATTTTTAGAATTTTAAAGAAGTACACTATAAGCTCTAAAAGCATTCGTTTTGAGGGTAATGGTTATGGAGACGACTGGATTGTTGAAGCAGAAAAAAGAGGATTATCTCATTTACGAACTACTCCAGCAGCAATTGCGGAAATGGGTTCTAAACAAACCTTAGCGTTGTATGAAGGTTTAAATGTAATGACCGAAAGAGAGACGTTGGCTCGTCAAGAAATCGCATATGAGTTGTATACTAATTTAATCCGAATTGAGGCTAGAGTGATAGGGGACTTGGCTCAAAATCATATTATTCCTACCGCACTTCACTATCAAAATCATTTAATTAAGAACGTTCAAGGCTTGAAAGATATTTTTAGTCCTGCTGAATTTAAGGAATCCGCTAGCGTTCAATTAGACATGATTAAAGGAATTTCTAAGCATGTGAATACGGTGCAGGAAACAACAGAAAAAATGATTGTGGAAAGAAAGCGAATTAATAAATTGGAAGACCCAAAACAGAAGGCAAATGAATATGCTGACATTGTAAAACCTTTATTTGACGTTATTCGATACAGTGTTGATAAGCTGGAAATAATGGTTGATGACGAAATTTGGCCATTGCCGAAGTACAGAGAATTGCTGTTCAATCACTAAACGAAAATGCCCTGCATTTGTCTTTGGTTGAAATATCAGTGTTTTTCCAAGGGGATTTACAATAAAATCAAGTAAATTTTGTTTATTTTAGCAGCCATTGAATTCAAATACCAGATATAAATGAAGTTATTGAAAGTTGTTGGGTTGCCCTTTATTTTCTGTCTTTTCAGTTTGCAAATAGTTGCACAGAAGAGTTACTTAGAAGATGCGGACAAAGCATTAATGCAGGAAGAGAAGTATTTCGAGGCGATTGAGCTATACAAAAAGGCTTATGTAAAAGAGCCTGCGAGAGACGTTAAAGCACAAATTATTTTTAAAATTGCCGAGGCTTATCGCCTTAGTGATCAGCCAATGCAGGCCGAAGTATGGTATGACAAATCAGTTATTGCACAATACGCTGACCCTATTGCTAACATGCGATTAGCCGATATGAAAATGATGAATGGTAAATATGATGAAGCACTAGTAGCTTATCAGAAGTATGCTGCCGGCGTACCTTCAGATTCTCGAGGTAAAATGGGAATTGAAGCTGCAGAACAAGCTCAAGGTTGGGCGGATAATCCTGAAGCGCTAATTGTAGAGCCTGCAATTTTATTAAATACTGAATTTTACGATTACAATCCAACATTCTCAGACCGTAAGAACATGGAAATGATTTTTACTTCTACCAGAGAAGGTTCAACAGGATCCTCAACTTCTGAAGTAACGGGAGGTAATTTTTCTGATTTATACATTTCCAAAAGAGATAAAAAAGGGAAATGGAGTCAGCCAGTTTTGGTTGAAGGAGAAGGAATCAATACAGAAGATAGTGAAGGTGGTGCAGTTGTGAACTCAAGAAGAAATACCATGTATTTTACTCGATGTAGAGTAGAGAAAAACGGATATATGGGTTGCCAAATCTTGAGTGCAAAACGCCAAGGAATTAAGTTTGCATTACCTATTCCAATTTCGATTGCTTCTGATAGTGCAGTAGTAGGTCACCCTGCTATATCTCCAAATGATAAAATGTTAGTTTTTGCATCTGATATGGAAGGAGGCCAAGGGGGAAAAGACTTATGGTACATTAAAGAAGAGTCTAGAGGTAAATGGAGTGCTCCAATTAACTTAGGCCCCGAAATTAATACTGCAGGTGACGAAATGTTTCCATTCATCAAACCAAATGGAACGTTATATTTTGCTTCAAATGGTCATGTAGGCATGGGTGGGTTAGATATCTTCTCAGCTGAAAATGTAGGTGATGCTCAATGGGCAAATGTGAAAAACATGAAGGCTCCAATAAACTCGAGCGCAAATGACTTTGGAATAACATTCGCAGGAAATAAGAATAAAGGATTCTTTAGCTCAAGCCGTGAAGGAGGAAGAGGAAAAGATGATATTTGGCAGTTTAGTGAGCCACCTATTCTTTTTGTCTTAAAAGGTTTAGTTAAGGATTTAGAAACAGGTCAGCCATTGGTTGCTGCGAATGTTAAGTTGATAGGAACGGATGGATCTTCTGCTGAAGTTCAAACAGCAGCTGATGGAACATTTGAATTTGCTGAAAATGGAGATGCTTATTATATCAATAAGAATACGTCTTATCAACTTACCGTTTCAAAACCAAATTACTTAAAAGCAAAAGGAAAGGAGACAACAGTAAATGTTGAAGAATCAAAGATATTTGCTCATTTATACGAATTGCAGCCAATAACTGAAAAAGCAATCAAGCTTCCGGAGATTGTATATCCATTTAACCAGGCGAATATTACCGCACAAGCGGCAGATTCTCTTGAGTATCTATATAAAATACTAGTGGACAATTCTAATCTAATAATTGAATTGAAGGCAAATACAGATAGTAGGGGTGGTGATGATTATAACTTGGAATTATCTCAAAGAAGAGCGGATTCAGCCGTTGGGTATTTGGTAAGAAGAGGCATTGATCCTGCGAGAATGGTGCCTAAAGGCTATGGTGAAACGAATTTGTTAATTTCCGATGATCAGATTGCAAAGCTAGCTTCGGAAGAAGAAAGAGAGGCTGCTCACCAAGCAAATCGTAGAACAGAATTTAGTATTCTAGGAGACGATTTTGTTCCTGCTAATCAGCCGGAAGATGAAAATGAAACTGTTCCAACCGGAGATGCGGAAGAAGTTGTTCCAGTTGAAGAAACGGAAGAGGAACCTGAAGGAGAACAATAGATATTAAGTTCAAAAAACTGAAACATCCATTTTCTCTTTGAAATTGGATGTTTTTTTTATAGCATAAAATGGAGAAAGGAAGGTATACTTTAAGAGGCGTCTCAGCCGACAAAGAAGATGTGCATAATGCCATTAAAAATGTGGACAAAGGATTGTTTCCTCAGGCATTTTGTAAAATAGTTCCTGATTATTTAACAGGAAGTGTTGATCATTGTGTGGTAATGCATGCTGATGGAGCAGGGACAAAGTCTGCCTTAGCTTATATGTATTGGAAAGAAACAGGTGATATTTCAGTTTGGAAAGGAATCGCTATGGACGCTATAACAATGAACATAGACGACCTACTTTGCGTTGGTGCCATAGATAACATCCTTTTAAGTTCAACAATTGGGAGGAATAAAAATTTAATTCCAGGTGAAGTGATCTCAGAGATTATTAACGGAACAGAAGAAATTCTAAAGGAATTACGCTCGTATGGCATCGGGATTTACAGCACGGGAGGAGAAACGGCTGATGTTGGAGATTTAGTTAGAACTATTATTGTTGATTCTACGGTTACAGCTCGAATGAAAAAAGAGGATGTAATATCGAATCATAACATTCAAGCAGGAGATGTAATAGTTGGGCTAGCGTCTTCTGGTCAAGCTAGTTACGAGAAAGAATACAATGGAGGCATGGGAAGCAACGGATTGACTTCCGCTCGGCACGATGTATTTGGTAAGTATTTGGCAGAGAAATTTCCTGAGTCTTTCGATGCAGCTGTGCCCGCAGACTTAGTTTATTCGGGAAGTAAGAAATTGACCGACTCAATTGAGAATTCACCAATTGATGCAGGAAAGCTGGTTCTTTCGCCTACTCGAACGTACGCTCCAATTATTGCAGAAATGTTGAAGTCTCATAGAGATAAAATACATGGAATGGTGCATTGCAGTGGCGGTGCTCAAACTAAAGTATTACACTTTGTAGATAAGGTGCATGTAATAAAAGATAACCTGTTTGAATTACCACCTCTTTTCAAGTTAATTCATGAAGAATCTCAAACCCCTTGGAAAGAAATGTACAAAGTATTTAACATGGGACATCGGATGGAATTGTACGTTCCAAAGGAAGCAGCAGCGGATTTAATAGCAATTTCAAAACAATTTAATGTTGAGGCTAAAATCGTAGGTAGAGTTGAAGCTTCAGAATCGAAAAAGTTGACGATTAAGTCGGAATTCGGGGTATTTGAATATTAAGAAATGAGTAGTTTAATAGAAAAGTTACAGTCAATCAAAGACAGGTGGATTGATGTTTCACAACAAATTGTGGATCCAGAAATTATTTCGGACATGAAACGTTATGTGAAACTGAATAAGGAATATAGCGACTTAAAAATTATTGTCGATGCTTACGATGAATATTCAAACGTACTGGCAAACATCGATTCATCTAAAGAGATTTTATCAAACGAGAAAGATGAAGAGTTTCGCGAAATGGCGAAATTGGAATTTGATGAACTTCAAAAGCGAAGAAAGGATTTAGAGGAAGAAATAAAAGTGATGTTAATTCCGAAGGATGCGGATGATGATAAGAATGTCATCATAGAGATTCGTGCAGGAGCAGGAGGTGATGAAGCCAGCATTTTTGCAGGAGATTTATATCGAATGTATACAAAATACATTGATAATCAAGGGTGGAAGCACGATGTAATGACGATGAATGAAGGTACATCTGGTGGATTTAAGGAAATTAGTTTTGAAGTTTCTGGGGCGAATGTATATGCTATCATGAAATTTGAATCTGGTGTACACCGAGTTCAACGAGTTCCGCAAACTGAAACGCAAGGCAGAGTGCATACATCTGCAGCTTCGGTAGCGGTTTTACCTGAAGCTGAGGAAGTAGATGTAAAAATTGACCCTTCAGATATTAAGAAGGATACCTATCGAGCTTCAGGAGCGGGTGGGCAGCATGTGAACAAAACAGAATCTGCAGTCCGTTTAACTCACCTTCCAACAAATACTGTAGTAGAATGTCAAGATGGTCGATCTCAGTTGAAAAATTATGAGAAGGCAATGAAAGTATTGAGGTCAAGGATTTACGAAGCGGAAGTAGAAAAAAGAGAAAAAGAAATTGCCGCTGAAAGAAAATCACAAGTTTCAACTGGTGATAGATCAGCTAAAATTAGAACGTATAACTATTCTCAAGGTAGAGTTACTGATCATAGAATTAACCTGACGCTGTACAATTTAGATGCGATTATCAATGGCGATTTAGGTGCTGTGGTTGATGGATTAAGAATGGCAGCTAATGCTGAAAAGATGAAAGATGGCCTGAGGGATGAAAATGCTGTAAACTAATGACCCGTAAAGAATTAATAGCTCAAATAAATAAGAAGCAATCCTTTCTTTGTGTAGGACTGGATTCTGATATCAATAAAATTCCAAAGCATCTATTAGAATTTGAAGATCCTATTTTAGAGTTTAACAAAAGAATTATTGACGCAACAAAAGAATATTGTGTGGCCTATAAGCCCAATATCGCATTTTACGAGAGCAGGGGGGTGCAAGGTTGGGAAACACTAAAAGCAACATTAGATTACATTCCGAAAGATATTTTTACAATTGCAGATGCAAAAAGAGGAGATATTGGTAATACCGCAAACATGTATGCCAAAACTTTCTTTGAAACGTACAATTTTGATTCGGTAACGATTGCTCCGTACATGGGTGAAGATTCAGTTACTCCATTCCTTTCTCATTTAGGAAAATGGGGAATTGTTCTTGGGCTAACTTCAAATAAAGGAGCAACTGATTTTCAGTTTTCGGAACTTAAAACTGGCGAAAAATTGTATGAGAAGGTTTTAAAAACAACGGCAAAATGGGGAAATGATGAGAATTTAATGTTTGTAGTCGGAGCAACCAAAGCAGAGTCTTTTGCAAACATTAGAAAAATTATTCCAAATCACTTTTTGCTTGTTCCTGGCGTTGGGGCACAAGGTGGCAGTTTGACGGAAGTTTGCAAGTACGGCTTAAACTCAGATTGTGGTTTATTGATTAATTCTTCTCGCGGAATTTTGTATGCGGGAAATGATGTTGACTTTGCCAAATCAAGTGCAAAAGCTGCAAAAGAAATTCAGCAGGAAATGTCTGAGATATTAAGTGCTACCTGAAGAGTTTGTGATATAAAGCAAAATAATTATCTTCGTTTTCAATGAACGAAGACTTACTCCAATACATTTGGAATTTTCAGCTTTTTAATTCCCTGTCCTTGCTTACAAGCGAAAAGGAGCCAATTAGTGTAGTACGTTCGGGTACTCAGAATTTTGATTCTGGGCCAGATTTTTTTAATGGACAAGTTCGAATAAGTCAAACGCTTTGGGTTGGGAATATTGAAATTCATATTAAATCAAGTGATTGGGTAAAGCATAATCATCAAAATGATGTCGCCTACAGTAAAATTATCCTGCATGTTGTTTGGGAAGATGATCAACCAGTATTGCAAGCTAATGGGCAGAAAGTGCCAACATTAGAGTTGAAAGGATTGGTGAAAAAATCTGTTTTCGAAAAATTCGAAGTATTACAAAGCTCAAAAACTTGGATTCCTTGTGAATCAGAAATCGGAAATGTTGATGAATTTGTAAAAATTCAAACTATTGAACGAAAACTAGTTGAACGATTAGAATTAAAATCGAATCGATTAAATCAGATATTAGCGCTCCGCAAAAACGATTGGGAAGCTACCTTATACCAACTTTTGGCTAAATATTTTGGATTCAAGATTAATGCTGTTCCTTTTGAGTTACTAGCAAATTCAACCGACTTTAATTTAATAAGGAAGCATCGAAGCAAGGAAAATCAACTGTTAGCATTGTTTTTTGGTCAAGCAGGATTTTTACAATCAGATTTTAAGGGCAGTTTTCCAGAAAAATTGAAACAGGAATATTCTTTTTTAGTTAGTAAATACAAGTTACAGGCTCTCGAGCAAAGTGTATGGAAATTCATGAGAATGCGTCCTTCAAACTTTCCGACTATCAGAATTGCTCAATTTGTTGGCATCTTTCTAAAAAATGCAAATCTTTTTCAATCAATTGTAGAAGCAAAAAAGGTGATTGATTTACAAGAATTATTCAAAATTAAAACTCATCCTTATTTTGACATTCACTATCGATTTGACATTCCTGCAAGTAAGAAACAGCCAAAAAACTTAGGAGGTTCTTCAATTGATGTTTTACTCATTAATGTAGTTATCCCAGTTTTATTTAATTATGGAAAACACATTGCCGACGAGAAGATTCAAGAAAGATCAATCGAATTTTTACGCGCAATATCTTGGGAACGTAATTCTATTACAAAAAAGTGGAAAGAATTAGGGATGCCAATTTCTTCGGCTTATGACTCACAAGCCTTGATTCAACTGAAGAATGAAGATTGTAGCCATAAAAAATGTTTAACTTGCGCCATTGGAGATGCAATTTTAAAACCTAGTAAAAATGATTAATAGAATCCAATATTTCTTTGAACGTTATACCTTTGGAGTATGCGCATGGTGGGGACACAAATTGGGTTTGCCTTCTAGTAATATCCGGAAGTTTTTTATATATTTTTCTTTTCTAACTCTCGGATCGCCTATTATTTTATACCTGCCAATGGCTTTTGTTTTAGAGCATAAATACATGTTTAAGATGAAGAAACGAAAAACCATCTGGGACCTTTAAACTATAAGAATGACTTACTATAAGAAATTTAAAAAGCTATATATTGCTTTTTTTATTGTTGTTCTTATTTGCATTGTTGGCGTGCTGGGCTTTTCTATCATCGAGGGTTACTCCTTTGGGGATGCTTTATTTATGACGATAATCACCATATCCACAGTTGGTTATCAGGTGGTTCAGCCGTTGAGTGAAACGGGCAGGTATTTTACAATGCTATTGATCGTGTTCAGTTTCGGTACATTTGCTTATGCACTTACAGCAATTTCTTTGTACTTAATTGATGGAGAATTTAGAAAGAACTTATTAGAACTAAGAAAAGTTAAAAAGATAAAAAAGTTGGAAAATCATGTAATTATTTGTGGCTATGGACGAAATGGAAAACAGATCGTTCAAGAGCTGGAGGAGTCAGGTCAGCAATATGTATTAATTGAGAAAGATCCAGAAGTAATCAATGAAGCTATCTCCGAAAATTGTGATAATTACTTAGAAGGAGAAGCTACAGAGGATGCAATTTTAATTGAGGCAGGGATTCATCGTGCGAAGGCACTAATAACTACTTTACCGGAAGATGCAGACAATGTATTTGTTGTATTAACGGCAAGGGAGATGAATAGTAACTTGCTAATAATAAGTAGGGCATCTAAGGATTCGTCTGACAAAAAGCTAAAAATGGCTGGAGCTAATAACGTAGTTATGCCAGACAAAGTTGGAGGAACACACATGGCATCGTTGGTCATAAAACCGGATGTGGTGGAGTTTCTAAATCACTTATCAGGTCAAGATGAAAATATCTCATTAGAAGAAATTAGTTATGACAGTTTGCCTGCAGAATTTAAAAATCGTTCAATTGCAGAATTACATATTCGAAAAAGATCGGGCGCAAACATAATTGGGTTAAAAAATAAAGAAGGCAAGTATATCTTAAATCCTTCTCCTGATGAATTGATTTGTGAGGGGACTAAGGTTTTTGTATTAGGTATGAAAAACCAGGTGGATAAATTATTGAAATGGGAATGAAAAGGAAAATATTAGTTACTGGATCTAACGGATTATTAGGTCAAAAATTGGTGGCACAATTAGCAAACGATAACAGTTTTGAATTGATTGCTACGTCAAGAGGTAAAAATCGAATTTCAAAAGTTACCGGTTTTATCTACGAATCTATGGACATTACTTCAGAGGATGACGTAATGAGAGTATTTGATAAATTTCAGCCAGATGTACTTATTAATACTGCGGCAATGACGAACGTTGATGCTTGTGAAAGTGATAAGGAAGGTTGTTGGTTGTTGAATGTTACGGCAGTAGAGCATTTAATTAAAGCGTCTGAAAAATTTAATTCTCATTTTATACATCTATCAACTGATTTTATTTTTGACGGTAAAGCTGGGCCTTACAAAGAATCAGATGAACCAAACCCTTTGAGTTATTATGGTGAGTCAAAATTGGCAGCCGAAAAGTTATTGCAAGTTTCTCACTGCAAGTGGGCTATTGCTCGAACTATTATAGTTTACGGCATTGTTGAAGATATGAGTAGATCAAACATTGTGCTATGGGCAAAAGGAGCTTTAGAAAAAAAGCAGAAACTTACTATTGTAAACGACCAGTTTCGTTCTCCAACATTGGCAGAAGATTTAGCGAAGGGTTGTGTTTTAATAGCTGATAAGCAAGCTCAAGGAATCTATAACCTGTCAGGGAAAGATACAATGAGCATTGTTGAGTTGGTAAGAAGGGTAGCAAAATATTATAAGTTGGACGAGAGCTATATCGAAGAAATTTCTACCGCTTCATTGAATCAGGCTGCTAAAAGACCGGCAAAGACTGGCTTTGTTTTAGATAAGGCAATTAAGGATTTAGGCTATAATCCTGTAAGTTTCGAAGAAGGGATTAAATTTCTTGAAATGCAATTGAAGGCTTAATACTTTCTTTGTCACTTTTGCTTTCTTATATTTGTTCGCTTACCTAAATAAAAACAATATTTTATGCTGAAGAATGCACTTACTATACTTCTTACAATTGTTTCATTTTCAATTTTCGCAGCTGACTTTACCGCAGACTTAAAAATTGAAAATCCTTCGGATAAAATTAACGATGGGCAAGCATATGTTGTAACCGCTGGAGGTGCAACGCCTTATACTTATAAGTGGTCAAAACAAAGTACTGCGCTAAATTCAAGTAGCTGCGAAGGTTTAACTGAAGGTAGCAATTTTACTGTGCTAGTTACTGATGCGGATGGAAATTCAAAAACACTAGAAGGAAAAGTAAAGGTCAAATCATTTGAAGAAGGTATAAATTCAACTTTTGTTCCAATTGTTGGGGTAATGGCAGACTTTTTGTTCTGGGATCCGTTTTCCTTTATAGGAATTTATGATCCTGTGGTCTATCAATTAAATGGGGTTGATCCTGTTCTGCATCCAAATGGAGACAAGCAAACAAAAGGCATTCCTTTTATTGTAGTATGGTTGGTAATTGGAGCAATATTTTTTACCATAAGAATGAAGTTTATTAATATAAGAGGCTTCAAACATGCCTTGCAGTTGGTTGCAGGTAAATTTACAGACCCTAATGTTAAAGAAGTTGGCGAAGTTTCTCATTTTCAAGCATTAACTACAGCATTGTCCGCAACAGTCGGCTTGGGTAACATAGCAGGTGTTGCTGTTGCAATAACATTGGGTGGGCCGGGGGCTACCTTTTGGATGATTGTTGCTGGATTAATTGGTATGTCTTCAAAATTTGTGGAATGCACATTAGGTGTAAAATATAGGAAAGTTGGAGAAAATGGTGAGATTTCCGGGGGACCTATGTACTACTTGAGTGAAGGGTTAAAAAAGAAGAAATTAGGTGGTTTAGGAAAAGTTTTAGCAGCTGTTTTTGCTGTATTATGTATTGGAGGTTCATTCGGCGGAGGAAACATGTTTCAAGCAAATCAAGCTTTTTCTCAAATTTCTTCTACCTTCCCGGCAATGGAAGGAAGTGATGTAATGTTCGGAATTATCCTCGCAGTATTAGTAGGTGTTGTAATTATTGGGGGAATTAAAAGTATTGCTAAAGTGACTGACAAAATTGTTCCATTTATGGCAATTTTGTACGTGTCTTTCTCTCTAATAATTATTGGAATGAATTTTAGCAACATTGGGTCCGTGTTTGTTGAGATTTTTAATGGGGCATTTAACCCTACGGCATTAAAAGGAGGAGTAATTGGGGTTTTAATTGTTGGCTTTCAAAGAGCGGCTTTTTCAAATGAAGCTGGTGTTGGGTCTGCTTCAATTGCGCATTCTGCTTCTAAAACTAACGAGCCAGTAAGTGAAGGAATTGTAGCATTGTTAGAGCCATTTGTAGATACGGTAGTTGTTTGCACAATGACCGCTTTGGTATTAATTTTTACGGGGTTTGCAGACGGAGCTTCTGGATTAGAAGGTTCAGCTCTTACTTCAGAAGCTTTTGGGAGTGTATTTCCTTGGTTTTCGAAAGTTCTTGTTGTGGCCATTTTACTTTTCGCATTTTCTACGATGATATCTTGGTCATATTATGGCTTAAAAGCTTGGTCTTATTTGTTCGGTGGAAGTAAGATTTCATCTGGCATCTATAAGTTTGTATTTTGTTTATTTGTCTTTATAGGTTCTGTTGCAGAATTAGGAGCTGTTCTCGATTTTTCGGATTTAATGATTCTAGGGATGGCTTTCCCGAATATTATTGGATTGCTTATTATGTCTAAGGAAGTTAAAGAAGACTTGACGTCATACTTGACTAGAGTGAAAAGTGGAGCTATAAAAAAGTTTAAATAATGAGAAAATTCTCTGTGATTGCAATTGCTGTATTTCTTTTTATGACCTCGTGTAAAGAAAATACAAAAGTCAATCTAGTTTCTGGCAAAGTGCATCAAGACTGTATTTCTCCATTACCTAATGCTGAGATTGCTTTAAAATCAAATATCGGAGGTAGCTTTAATGCTTCTATCATTTTAGGCAGTGGTATTACTGCTGCAGATGGGTCATTAAGTTTTACTTATGAATTAGACGAAGAAGACTTAGGAACTGGAAGTTTGCTTTTGGTTAAGTCGACCGGTTTTGAAGTACTGATTGATCATGTTGATTTGAATCAAGATGTTGTCCTAGATTTATATAGGAATGATATATCAAAATTAATTGTTCAGCTTTCAGGATCTAAAGTATACGGAGCAGATGATACTCTTTTCTATGGACTTACAAGTAACGAAGATCTTTTCTTGAAAGTTCAGCCTGCAAATGGAGTAGTAGATACGATAGCAGTAATAAGTTCAGCGCCCAATTCTAATGACGTAACAGAATCTTTTTATTTTGGTATAGGAACTGATGAATTTATCAGGGCAAAAGCTTCAGCCTCGATTGGTGATTCTACTTTCAACAAGCAAGATGCCATTTTAAATGGTTGTGGCACAGAAACTGTTCTAAACCTTGTGATCGACTAATGCATGAAACAACGACTTAAGGAATATTTTTATTTCAGTAAGTTGGAACGGTCAGGAGTAATTGCACTGATTTGTTTAATTGTTCTTCTAATCATCAGTCGATATTTACTTTTTGAATATTATCCTAAAGTTCAAATTGAGGAAAAAGACATTTCTAAGATTGAGGCTACAATAGATAGCCTTGAGAAAGCACAAAATGAAAGGAAGCATAAAGATTCCTTCAACCCTCGTAAATTCAAACTGAAAGATATTCAAGATTTTAACCCTAATACTTTGGAGTTGAAAGATTGGAAAAATTTTGGCCTCAGTGAAAAACAAGCAAGAACAATTTTAAATTATAGAAATAAAATAGGCGGTTTTAAATCAAAAGCGGAGTTTAGAAAGGTGTTTGTAATAAACGAGGAATTGCATGAACAATTATCGCCGCACATACTTTTACCTGACACAACTGAACGAAGTTCAAAGAAATTCCGGAGTTGGAAGAATAAGCAGTATGAAAAGAAGGTAAGAGTTTATCCCAAAATCAATATTAATGATGCAGATACTGCAAGTTTTAAAAGTTTGTATGGCATAGGAATAGTTTTAGCAGATAGAATTGTAAAACGCAGAGAAGAGTTAGGGGGATTTATTTCAAAAGAACAATTGAATGAGATTTATGGTTTGAAGGAAGAAACCTTAATTCGATTGGACACGCAATTGATATTTATTTCTACAGATATTAGAAAGATGAGTGTGAATAGTGCAACGAAAGAAGAATTAAAAGCTCACCCTTATTTGTTTTGGAAACATGCAAATGCCATAGTTAATTACAGAAAACAACATGGCGCATACCAATCTTTAGAGGATATAAAAAAGATTGTACTCATCAACGATTCAATTTTTCAAAAAGTAAAGCCCTATTTACAGCTTTAAATCGCCTTAATATTCGTTTTTTTGCATTTGCTTAAAAATGAATAATTAGCATGATAAAAGAACAAATAAAATCGACTATTCGGGATGTAAAAGATTTCCCTAAAGACGGGATTATATTTAAAGATATAACCCCTATTTTAGAAAATCCGTCACTTACAGCTTCAATAACCAAAGAGTTTATCAGACAAATGAATGACTTAAAGGTAGATGCTATTATGGGTGTAGAAAGTCGCGGATTCTTTTGGGGGCCGATGATTGCACAAGAATTAGGAGTTCCGTTTATTCCGGTTCGTAAAAAAGGAAAACTGCCGTACAAAACCATATCTTACAAGTACGATTTGGAATATGGTTCAGCGGAAATTGAAGTTCACGCTGATGCGATTAAAGAAGGGGCAAACATTCTTATTCACGATGATTTGCTAGCAACCGGAGGAACTGCGGCTGCAGCAGCAGAAATTGTATTAAAACAAAAAGCAAAAGTTGCTGGTTTCTCGTTTTTAGTAATACTCGATTTTTTAAATGGGGTGGAAGTGCTTTCGAAATATAATAGTAACATAACAGGATTAGTCAATTATTAATTATGGATTTTAACTATACAGAAAATCAAACGTTAATCGCTGAAATGGCGAGAGATTTTGCTGAGAAACACATTAGACCAGACCTTATGAAATGGGATGAGTCGCAAGAGTTTCCGGTACATATTTTTAAGCAGTTAGGAGAATTAGGTATGATGGGCGTTCTTGTCCCAACAGAGTACGGAGGGTCGGGCTTTGGGTATCACGAATACATAACTGTAATTACGGAAATCGCTAAGGTTTGCGGTTCAATTGGGTTGTCGGTGGCAGCACATAATTCTTTATGTACTGGTCATATTTTGGCTTTTGGAAACGAGGAGCAAAAAAAGAAATTTCTTCCAAAATTAGCTACCGCAGAGCACATTGGAGCTTGGGGATTGACAGAGCACAATACCGGTTCAGATGCAGGAGGAATGAATACTACTGCGGTTGAAGATGGAGATCATTATATTTTAAATGGGGCTAAGAATTTTATAACTCATGCCGTTTCTGGTGATGTAGCGGTTGTAATTGTTCGAACTGGAGAAAAGGGAGATTCACATGGAATGTCTGCATTTATAGTTGAGAAGGGTACGCCGGGTTTTACTTCGGGTAAGAAAGAAGATAAACTAGGGATGCGAGCTTCAGAAACTGCTGAATTAATTTTTAGTGACTGCAGAGTATCAAAAAAGAATTTATTAGGAAAAATTGGAGAAGGGTTTCCACAGTCAATGAAAGTGTTGGATGGTGGTAGAATCTCAATTGCTGCACTTTCATTAGGAATTGCTAAAGGAGCATTTCTTGCTGCTAAGAAATATGCAAAAGAAAGACATCAGTTTGGCCAGGCAATTTCAAATTTTCAAGCCATTGCGTTTAAATTAGCTGACATGGCTACTGATATAGAAGCTTCAGAGTTGTTGACTCATCAGGCGGCAGACATGAAGAACAAAGGGCAGAAGATGACAAAAGAGTCGGCTATTGCTAAGTATAAAGCTTCTGAAGTTTGCGTTGCAGTTGCAAATGAAGCAGTACAAATCTTTGGTGGATATGGTTACACTAAAGAATTTCCTGTTGAGAAATTTTACAGGGACTCAAAGCTTTGCACTATAGGAGAAGGAACTTCAGAGATTCAAAAACTAGTTATATCAAGAGATATTTTAAAAGGCTAGTTATATTTTAATAAAAAGTATTACTTTTGCCTTCCAATAAAAATAAAGAAGCATGTTAATAGTACCTGTAAAAGAAGGCGAAAACATAGAAAGAGCATTGAAAAAGTTCAAGAAAAAGTTTGAAAGAACTGGAGCTGTAAAGCAATTAAGAGCTAGACAGCAGTTTGACAAGCCATCTATTATAAGAAGAGAGCAGATTAAAAAAGCTATCTACGTAGAGAAACGACAAAGAGAAGAGGAAGCTTAGTTTTAAGTTTTTAACTTTAAAATATATCACCACGTTACATTCTATTGCTTAACTTGCAATAGAATTTAACGTGGTTTTTTTATGCCTATAGCACAGTTTTTAAATCATCTCCAAAAAAATAGGCGCTATTCCTTGCACACAATTAAAGCATATGAGTCAGATCTGATGCAGTTGCAGCACTATTTGCGGGTTCAATATGAAATAGAAGTAGCTAAGGCAAACTCTTCAAGCTTGCGCTCCTGGATAATTGACTTATTAGAGACAGGAACTCAAAACAAAAGCGTTAATAGAAAAATATCTACTCTAAAATCTTTTTATAAGTTTCTGTTAAAAGAAGGTCAAGTAGCGTCAAATCCGACGGATAAACTGGTTTCTCCTAAGGTGCCACAGCCGCTTCCTCATTTTGTTAGGGAAAGCGAAATGGATAATTTGCTAGATGAATTTCAATTTGAGGGATCTTTCAAGGGAATTCGTGATAAAATGATTGTAGAGTTATTGTATTCTTCAGGCATTAGATTGAGTGAATTAATAAACCTTCAATTGAGAGATGTAGATTTAAATGAAAGTCAAATTAAGGTCGTAGGGAAGCGAAATAAAGAAAGAATTATTCCATTACACCAAACGCTATTGAAAGCCATTAGAAGCTATTCAATTGAGAGAGAGAAAGTGGCTTTAGATTCAAATTTTCTACTTACAGATTCTGGCAAAAAAATGTATGCAAAATTTGTTTATCGGAAGGTAAATTACTACCTTGGACAAGTAACTACCGCAAGTAAAAAGAGTCCACATATTCTCAGGCATACCTTTGCTACGCATATGTTGAATAATGGTGCGGAATTAAATACAATTAAAGAAATATTGGGTCATGCTAACTTGTCAGCAACACAAGTTTATACGCACAATACGATTGAGAAATTAAAAAACATATACAAACAAGCCCACCCTCGGGCATAAAACTAACTATCTATGAATGTAAAATTGAATGTAAGATCAGTAAACTTCGATGCAGATCAAAAATTAATCGAATTCATACAAGAAAAAATTAACAAGCTAACTCAGTTTTTTGATAAGATTATTAGTGCTGATGTTTACTTGAAAGTGGACAATAATCATGAAATGGAAAACAAGGAAGTAGAAATCCGTTTATTTGTGCCAGGACATGACCTATTCGCAAAGAAAACTTCCAAAAACTTTGAAGCAGCGACGGACGAAGTAACCGAAGCATTGCGAAGACAGGCTAAAAAACACAAGGAAAAGGAAAGGATGAGGTAGTCTTTGGCTTGTTTTTAAGGTCTTTAGCTATGGTGTTAAAAGACTTTGAAAAAAAGTTTGAAAATTATTTCGGGATAATATAATCTTTCATAAATTTGCAGACCTTATTTCAGAGCTACTTGTAGTGAGAAATGAGGTCGTTATTTTTGCCGATGTAGCTCAGTTGGCCAGAGCAGCTGATTTGTAATCAGCGGGTCGGGGGTTCGAATCCCTCCATCGGCTCAAAAGATACGTTCTTTAACATATTTGAAAATTTTGGGGGGATACTCAAGCGGCCAACGAGGACAGACTGTAAATCTGTTGACTACGTCTTCGCAGGTTCGAATCCTGCTCCCCCCACATACTTTCGAACAATATTGATGAATCTAAAAAGCGGGAGTAGCTCAGCTGGCTAGAGCATCAGCCTTCCAAGCTGAGGGTCGCCGGTTCGAATCCGGTTTCCCGCTCTTTTATTCTCATTGATAAAAATTATTACATCGTTGCCGATGTAGCTCAGGGGTAGAGCGTTTCCTTGGTAAGGAAGAGGTCAGGGGTTCAATTCCCCTCATTGGCTCTAGATATAGATTGAATACATTAATTAACTATAATAACAAATAAAAGCAATACGTCATGGCTAAAGAAAATTTTGACCGGTCTAAACCACATTTAAATATTGGTACAATTGGTCACGTTGATCACGGAAAGACTACATTAACTGCTGCCATTACAACTGTATTGGCAAAAAAAGGCTTCTCTGCACCGGTAGCCTTTGATAAAATTGATAATGCTCCTGAAGAAAAAGAAAGAGGTATTACAATTAACTCTTCTCACGTAGAGTATTCTACAGAGAAAAGACATTACGCTCATGTTGACTGTCCGGGTCACGCTGATTACGTAAAGAACATGGTAACGGGTGCTGCTCAAATGGATGGTGCAATTTTAGTTGTAGCTTCTACTGATGGTCCAATGCCACAAACAAGAGAACATATCTTATTAGCTCGTCAAGTAGGTGTACCTACTATCGTTGTTTTTATGAACAAGGCCGACATGGTTGATGATGAAGAGTTATTAGAATTAGTTGAAATGGAAATTAGAGAGCTATTGTCTTTCTATGATTTCGATGGTGACAATACTCCAATTATTACAGGATCTGCTTTAGGTGGATTGAACGGTGAGCCACAATGGGAAGATAAGATTATGGAATTGATGGATGCTGTTGATAGCTACATTCCAATTCCTCCAAGAGAAACTGAAAAGCCTTTCTTAATGCCAATTGAAGATGTGTTTTCAATTACAGGTAGAGGAACTGTTGCTACAGGTAGAATCGAAACTGGAATCATTAACTCTGGTGAAGAAGTTCAAATCATGGGAATGGGAGCTGAAGGTCTAAAATCTGTTGTTACAGGTGTTGAGATGTTCAGAAAGATTCTTGATAGAGGAGAAGCTGGAGATAACGTTGGTCTTTTATTAAGAGGTGTTGAAAAATCTCAAATTGGTAGAGGTATGGTAATGGCTAAGCCAGGATCAATTACTCCTCATACTAAGTTTAAGGCTGAAGTTTATATCTTGAAAAAAGAAGAAGGTGGACGTCATACTCCATTCCAAAATAAATACCGTCCTCAATTTTACATTAGAACAACTGATGTAACAGGAGAAATCTTCTTAGAAGAAGGAAGAGAAATGGTAATGCCTGGTGACAACGTAACTATTAACGTTCATTTGATTAATAAAGTAGCTTTGAATAAAGGTCTACAATTTGCAATCAGAGAAGGTGGTAGAACAGTAGGAGCTGGTCAGGTTACAGAAATTATTGAGTAATCAATATATAAAGTAAAGTTAGAAAAGGTGTTGGTCATTTTGGTCAACACCTTTTCGTGACTTTTAAAATTTACGGGTGTAGCTCAATTGGTAGAGTAGTGGTCTCCAAAACCATTGGCTGGGAGTTCGAGTCTCTCCACCCGTGCAGAGAATAAATAAAATTATGTCGAAGTTAAGAACATACATAGAAGAATCATCTGACGAATTACTTAATAAAGTAAGCTGGCCAACTTGGAGCGAACTTCAAAGTAGTGGTGTTGTAGTAATGATTGCTTCGATTATCATTTCTCTGATTGTTTTTTTAATGGACACTACTTTTAGTACGTTGATGGAAGAAATCTACGAAATCATATAAAACTGATACGAGATAGACATGAGCGAGAATAATAACAAAAAGTGGTACGTCGTTAGAGCGATTAGTGGGAAAGAGAAAAAGGTAAAACTTTATATCGAGGATGAAATCAGTCGATTGAAATTAGGTGAGTACGTAAGTCAAATCTTAATTCCAACAGAGAAGGTCTATCAGATAAGAAATGGTAAGAAAGTTAGTAAGGAGAGAAGTTTTTTTCCAGGGTACATTCTTATTGAGGCAAATTTAGTAGGAGAGATTCCTCACTTAATTCAAAAGACAACCAATGTAATTGGTTTCTTAGGTGCGGAAAAAAGAGGAGAGCCTCTTCCATTAAGACAGTCAGAAGTTAACCGAATCTTAGGAAAGGTTGATGAATTAGCTGAGAGTGAAGAGGAGATGAATATTCCATTTATAGTTGGAGAATCTATCAAAGTTATTGATGGTCCTTTCAACGGGTTTAATGGTAGCATTGAAGAAATAAACGAAGAGAAAAAGAAACTTATGGTAATGGTGAAGATTTTCGGAAGAAAGCAGCCACTAGAATTAAGTTTCCTTCAAGTAGAAAAAGAATCATAATTGATATTATAAATAGCAAGCAATGGCTAAAGAAATTAGTGGAATAATCAAATTACAGATCAAAGGCGGAGCAGCAAATCCATCTCCACCAGTTGGACCTGCATTAGGTGCAAAGGGTGTAAATATTATGGATTTCTGTAAGCAGTTTAACGGAAGAACGCAGGATAAAGCTGGAAAGGTTTTGCCGGTAGTTATTACAGTTTACGGTGATAAATCTTTTGATTTTGTAATTAAGACTCCTCCTGCAGCGGTTCAGTTGTTAGAGAAAGCTAAAATTAAGTCTGGTTCAGCAGAATCAAACAGAAAGAAAGTAGCTTCTGTAACTTGGGATCAAATCAAAGAGATAGCAGAGGACAAAATGGAAGACCTAAACGCTTTTAAAATGGCTTCAGCAATGAGTATGGTTGCGGGAACAGCAAGAAGTATGGGAATTACAGTTAAAGGACCAAAACCTGAGTAGTTAGGTTAAAATAAAGAAACATGGCAACATTGACTAAAAAGCGTAAAGACGCTCTAGCAAAGATTGAAAAGGATAAATTATATTCTTTAAAAGAAGCTTCTTCATTAGTGAAGGAAATGGCTACAACAAAGTTTGATTCATCGGTTGATTTAAGCGTTAGATTAGGAGTAGATCCTAGAAAAGCGAATCAAATGGTGAGAGGGACTGTTACATTACCACATGGTGTTGGTAAAACAGTAACTGTACTTGCGTTGGTTACTCCAGACAAAGAAGCAGAAGCTTTAGCAGCTGGTGCTGATTACGTTGGACTTGACGAATACGTTGATAAGATCAAAGGTGGATGGACTGACGTAGATGTTATCGTTACCATGCCTAGTGTTATGGGAAAAGTTGGTGCTTTAGGTCGTGTTTTAGGACCAAGAGGATTAATGCCAAACCCTAAGTCAGGAACTGTTACTATGGATGTGGCTAAAGCTGTTGCTGATGTTAAAGGTGGGAAAATTGACTTTAAAGTAGATAAGTATGGTATTATTCATGCATCTGTTGGTAGAGTTTCTTTTGACGCTGATAAGATAAAAGAGAATGCTTCAGAAATGCTTCAAACTATTATTAAGTTAAAGCCAGCATCTTCAAAAGGTATTTATGTGAAAAGTATTTGTGTGTCAGGAACAATGACTCCAGGTATTCACATTGATCCAAAAGATATTTAGACGACTAATTATTCATCATTCTATTCAATTTAGAAATGACAAAACAAGAAAAGCACGAAATCGTAAAGAATTTATTAGATAAGTTAAATGAAAATAATATTTTCTACTTAGCTGATATATCTGAATTAGATGCAGAAACTTCTACTAAGCTTAGGAGAATGGCATATAAGAGAGATGTTTCTTTAAACGTTGTAAAAAATACATTATTAAGAAAAGCTTTAGAAGCTGCAGAAGGCAGTTATGAAGAGTTTTATGATGTATTAAAAGGGAATACCTCTATTCTTTTCTCTGAAGTAGGCAATGCTCCGGCAAAGCTTATTCAAGAATTTAGAAAGAAAAATAAAAAGCCAATATTAAAAGGAGCTTACATTGAAGAAGCAATCTTTATTGGAGATGATAAAATTGATACGCTTGCTCAGATTAAATCTAAGGAAGAGCTTATTGGAGATATCATCATGTTACTTCAGTCTCCTGCTAAAAATGTTGTTTCTGCACTACAATCAGGTGGAAAAACAATTGCAGGATTGGTTAAAACGCTTTCTGAAAAGGAAGCTTAGAAATGTGTACGCACTCTCAATTCATATAAATTAAACAAACAAAAACAAAATAAAATGGCGGAATTAAAAGCGCTTGCTGAAGAGTTGGTAAACTTAACAGTAAAAGATGTAAATGAATTAGCAACTATCCTTAAGGATGAGTATGGCATTGAGCCTGCTGCCGCTGCTGTTGCAATGGCTGGCCCTGCTTCAGGTGACGATGCTGCTGCTGAAGAGAAAACTGAATTTGACGTTATCTTGGTAGCTGCTGGTGGATCTAAATTAGCAGTTGTTAAATTAGTTAAGGAATTAACTGGTTTAGGTCTTAAAGAAGCAAAAGGATTAGTTGACAGTGCACCTAAAGCATTAAAAGAAGGTGTATCTAAAGACGAAGCAGAAGGTCTGAAAACACAATTAGAAGACGCTGGAGCTGAAGTTGAGCTTAAGTAATAAAAAGCACAACTAACAATTTTTAGGTTTAGATCTCACCCCCGATAAATTTCGGGGTGAGGACTAAACCCTTTTCTGTTTATATCTAAGTACTAATAAACACTTCTTCAGATGGCTAACGCATCATTATCAAAATTGCAAAGCAGAGTTAGTTTTGCATCCATAAAAAATAAATTAGAATATCCTGATTTTCTAGACATACAGCTAAAGTCTTTCCAGGATTTCTTTCAATTAGACACTTCTCCAGAGTTTAGAGATACAGAAGGACTATATAGAGTTTTTAGTGAAAACTTTCCGATTACTGATGCTAGAAATCAGTTCGTATTAGAGTTTTTAGATTATTTTGTTGATCCACCTCGCTACAGTATAGAAGAATGTATTGATAGAGGTTTGACATATAGTGTTCCTCTTAAAGCCAAGCTTAAGCTATACTGTACAGATCCAGAACATGAGGATTTCGAAACTATCGTACAAGATGTTTATTTAGGTACTATTCCTTATATGACTCCAAAAGGTACATTCCTTGTGAATGGAGCAGAAAGAGTTATCGTTTCTCAATTGCATAGATCTCCAGGTGTATTCTTTGGACAGTCGCGTCACGCAAATGGGACTAAATTATATTCTGCAAGAGTTATTCCATTCAAGGGTTCTTGGATTGAATTTGCTACTGACATTAACAATGTTATGTACGCATACATTGACAGAAAGAAAAAATTGCCTGTTACTACTTTATTAAGAGCCATCGGTTTTGAATTAGACAAGGATATCCTTGATATATTCAACCTAGCTGATGAAATTAAAGTTAGTAAAGCTGCTGTAAAAAGAGTTCAAGGAAGAAAATTAGCTGCAAGAGTTCTTAGAACTTGGGTAGAAGATTTCGTGGATGAAGATACAGGAGAAGTTGTTTCTATCGAGCGTAACGAAGTGGTTATTGATCGTGAAACGATTATTGAAAAAGAACATATTGATTTGATTCTCGAATCAGGTACAAAAACGGTCATCTTGCACAAAGAAGATGTGAATTCTGCTGATTTTGCTATCATTTATAATACTTTACAGAAAGATCCTTCGAACTCGGAGAAAGAAGCTGTAGAGCATATTTACCGTCAACTTAGAAATTCTGAGCCGCCAGATGAGGAAACTGCAAGAGGTGTAATTGATAAATTATTCTTCTCAGAAACTCGTTATGATTTAGGTGAAGTTGGACGATATAGAATAAACAAAAAGTTAGGTTTAAATATTGAGCCTAACACAAAGATTTTAACGAGAGAAGATATCATCTCAATCATTAAGTACTTAATTGAGTTGATTAACTCAAAGGCTGATGTTGATGATATTGATCACTTATCTAACAGAAGAGTACGAACAGTAGGTGAGCAATTGTACAACCAATTTGGTGTTGGTCTAGCTAGAATGGCTAGAACAATAAGAGAGCGAATGAACGTTAGAGATAACGAAGTATTTACTCCAGCGGATTTGATTAATGCTAAAACACTTTCTGCTGTAATTAATTCTTTCTTTGGAACGAATCAATTATCTCAGTTTATGGATCAAACAAATCCACTTTCTGAGGTTACGCACAAACGTAGAATGTCAGCTCTAGGGCCCGGCGGTCTATCGAGAGAAAGAGCAGGTTTTGAGGTACGTGATGTACATTATACTCACTATGGAAGACTTTGTCCAATTGAAACACCGGAAGGACCAAACATTGGGTTGATTTCTTCTTTATGCGTTTATGCAAAAGTAAATAGACTTGGGTTTATTGAAACTCCTTATAGAAAGGTAGCGAATAGCATTGTTGGATTAAGTGATAAAGAGGTAATTTATTTAAGTGCTGAAGAAGAGGATTCTCAAACAATTGCACAAGCAAATGCAATTGTAGGTGAAGGAGGGAAATTCGAAACTGAAGTAATTAAAGCAAGGTATGAGGGCGATTTTCCATTGTCTAAGCCTGAGGATGTTACTTTGATGGATGTATCTCCTAACCAAATTGCATCAATTGCAGCATCTTTGATTCCATTCTTGGAGCATGATGATGCAAACAGAGCATTGATGGGATCTAACATGCAGCGTCAAGCAGTGCCTTTGTTGCAACCAGATTCTCCGATTGTTGGAACTGGATTGGAAAAACAAGTTGCTGTTGATTCAAGAGTATTAATTAATGCTGAAGGAACTGGTGTAATTGATTATGTTGATGCTAAGAAGATTATTGTTACTTACGAAAGAACTGACGGTGAAAAGTTAGTTTCATTTACTGAGCCAACAAAAACATACAGCTTAACAAAATACAAGAAGACAAACCAAAGTACTACTATCAACTTGAATCCTATTGTGATGAAAGGTGATAAAGTAACAAAAGGTCAAGTTCTTTGTGAAGGTTACGCTACACAAGGTGGCGAACTTGCTTTAGGAAGAAACTTAAAAGTGGCTTTTATGCCATGGAAAGGTTACAACTTTGAAGATGCGATTGTAATTTCTGAAAAAGTTGTTTCTGAAGATTGGTTTACTTCTGTTCACGTTGATGAATTCACACTTGAAGTTAGAGATACGAAGAGAGGTGTTGAAGAATTAACTGCAGATATTCCAAACGTAAGTGAGGAAGCTACAGCTGATTTAGATGAAAATGGATTGATTAGAATTGGGGCTAAAGTTAAAGAAGGTGACATTTTGATTGGAAAGATTACTCCAAAAGGAGAGTCAGATCCAACTCCTGAAGAGAAGTTATTGAGAGCAATTTTTGGTGATAAAGCTGGAGATGTAAAAGATGCTTCTTTGAAAGTTCCACCATCAACTAAAGGTGTTGTAGTTGGAAAGAAATTGTTTGAAAGAGCTGTAAAGGATAGAAAATCTAGAGCTGACGAGAAAAACGTAATCTTAAAATTAGACGAGGAACAAAGAAAAGAGATTTCCGAGTTGAAAGAAAGATTAGTTGAGAAATTGTATTCTGTAGTAAACGGAAAAACAGCTCAAGGAATTCAAAACTATTACAACGAAGAATTAATTCCAAAAGGAACTAAATTCACTCAAAAAGTACTTCAAAGAATTGACGATTTTGCTTTTATTGATTACAAAAACTGGACTACATCGGATGAGTTAAATCAGACGATTAAGACTATGTTGCATAATCATAACATGAAGGCAACTGAAATTCAAGGAAAATATAAGCGTAAGAAATATGCGTTAACTGTTGGAGATGAACTTCCGGTTGGAATTATGAAGTTGGCTAAAGTTTACTTGGCTAAGAAACGTAAGTTGAAAGTAGGTGATAAAATGGCGGGACGTCACGGGAACAAAGGTATTGTTGCTAAAATTGTTCGTCATGAAGATATGCCTTTCGCAGACGACGGGACACCAGTTGATATTGTATTGAATCCGCTTGGTGTACCTTCTCGTATGAACCTTGGACAGATTTATGAAACTGTATTAGGTTGGGCAGGTCAAAAGTTAGGCGTTAAGTTTGCTACTCCAATTTTTGATGGAGCAACGGCAGATGAAATCAACACTTTTACTGATAAGGCAGGTGTTCCACGTTCAGGAAGAACATTCTTGAAAGATGGAGGTACTGGTGAGCCATTTGATCAACCAGCTACGGTAGGGATCATTTACATGTTGAAATTAGGTCACATGGTTGAAGATAAGATGCATGCTAGATCTATTGGACCATACTCATTAATTACTCAGCAACCACTTGGTGGTAAGGCTCAGTTTGGTGGTCAGCGTTTTGGAGAGATGGAAGTTTGGGCATTGGAGGCATTTGGTGCAGCTAATATCTTACAAGAAATCTTGACCATTAAGTCTGATGACGTGATGGGAAGAGCTAAAGCTTATGAAGCAATTGTGAAAGGTGAAAGTATGCCAGTTCCTGGTATTCCGGAATCGTTCAACGTATTACTGCATGAACTAAGAGGTCTATGTTTGAACATTACATTGTCTGACAAAGATAAAGTAACCGTTTAATTCAACAATTTAAAGAGATTATTAACATAATAATATAATTATGGCTTTTAGAAGAGATAATAAGGAAACAAGTAGATTCTCTAAGATTACAATAAGCCTTGCTTCGCCAGAGATGATTTTAGAAAAATCAAATGGAGAAGTATTGAAGCCGGAGACTATTAACTACAGAACGTACAAACCTGAAAGAGATGGTTTATTCTGTGAAAGAATCTTTGGTCCAGTAAAAGATTACGAATGTCATTGTGGTAAATACAAAAGAATCCGATATAAAGGAATTGTTTGTGACCGTTGTGGTGTTGAAGTAACAGAGAAAAAAGTACGTAGAGAGAGAATGGGACACATTTCATTAGTGGTTCCTGTTGCTCATATTTGGTATTTTAAATCATTACCAAATAAAATTGGTTACTTATTAGGATTGCCTACTAAGAAATTAGATACTATCATTTATTACGAGCGTTATGTTGTAATTAATGCAGGTGATGCTAAAGATGCTGAAGGTGAGCCAGTACAATATTTAGATTTCTTAACGGAAGAGGAATACTTGGATATTTTGGATACTATGCCAAAAGAAAACATGTATTTGGACGAAAATGATCCAAACAAATTCATCGCGAAGATGGGTGCTAATGCACTTTTCGAATTGTTGAAGAGATTGGACTTAGACTCACTTTCTTACGATTTAAGACACAAAGCGAATACAGAAACTTCTCAGCAAAGAAAGAATGAAGCTCTTAAGAGACTTCAGGTTGTTGAGGCATTCAGAGCTGCAAATGGTCATATTGAAAACAGACCTGAGTGGATGATTGTAAAAGTTGTTCCTGTTATTCCACCAGAATTGCGTCCATTAGTGCCATTAGATGGTGGCCGTTTCGCAACTTCTGATTTGAATGATTTATACAGAAGAGTCATTATTAGAAACAACCGTTTGAAAAGATTGATGGAGATTAAAGCTCCTGAAGTAATTTTAAGAAACGAGAAAAGAATGTTGCAGGAAGCTGTAGATTCTTTGTTTGATAACTCTAGAAAATCTTCAGCTGTTAAAACAGATTCTAACAGAGCGTTAAAATCTTTATCTGACAGTTTAAAAGGAAAATCAGGTCGTTTTAGACAAAATCTATTGGGTAAGAGGGTTGATTATTCTGCTCGTTCGGTAATTGTTGTTGGACCAGATTTGAAATTGCATGAATGCTGTCTCTTATACACATCTGACGCTGCCGACGATCTACTCTGTGTAGA